>JBBIHP010000019.1:23426-31854 GCA_037446915.1 Ignavibacteria bacterium | reverse complement strand
ATAAGCTTGGAAGACTTCTACTTGTATTTCTGGCGGGTTATTCTATTCACATGACGTTTTTATCTTTGCGAAAAATCTCCAATCCTAAATATCCTCATATGTTACAGGAATTTTTAAAGGTTGATATACTTCAATGCATTGCAGTTGGATTAATCATACTGCTTTTATTAAGAATAATTATTAAAAGTGATAAAGGATTTTATATAACAGTGCTGCTGCTGGATATTTTTGTTCTAGCATTCTCTCCGTATGCATGGAATACTGATTTTGCTCAGTTTATGCCGTTAAGTATAGCAAATTACTTTAATAGAATTCACGGTTCACTTTTCCCTTTATTTCCGTGGCTCTCTTTTATTCTTACCGGAGCACTTGTAGGTAAGTTATATGTTGAATTAAAAAACAAAATTGGTGAAGAAAAATTTTCATGGTATTTAATTTACTGCGGAGTTGGTCTCTTTATCGGTTCTGTTTTACTTTTAAATGTACTATTACCGGATTCGATTGTGGAGATAAAACCAAATCCTATTTTCTTCCTGGAAAGACTTGGAGTACTGATATTATTATTAGGAATATTCTGGTTTTATATTAATCGCATAGAGAATTATTCTTCTTTTATTTTAGATGTGAGCAGGGAATCTTTAATGGTTTACTGGCTTCATTTAAAAATTCTATACAAAAAATTCTGGGATGGAAAAAGTATAATTGATTTTTTAGGTACTCCGCTTAGTCCCTTAGAAGTAATATTAATAACCGTCTTGCTTATAGTGATAATGATTCTGCTCGCTAAATTATGGGGCTGGTTAAAAGTAAAGTATCCGGTAATAATATCAAGGGGAGTTTTAGTTATTGTTACAGTATGTGTGATTATATTTTTTTTAGCATGATTATGTTTTTAGAATATTTGTATTATCTTCAAAAGTGTTGACGGCTTTATAAAATTCTTCTGGTAACGGTAATGATTGTCTTGTTACTCTATCAATATGAACAACCACACCGCCGCCTTTTGCTATTATTTTACCAGTGGAGGTTTTTTCAACTATGTGTTCAAATCCAAAACTGGAATTTTTTACAAAGCTGACTCTTGTATAAATTCTAAGTTCATCGTCAAGAAAAGCCGGTTCAAGGTAATCACATTCATTGTGCACCATTATAAAAAATGAATTACCTTCTAGTAATTCCGTTAGGGCAAAGTTCTTCTTAAGATCCTGAACATATTTTATGCGTGCATCTTCAAAGTAATTGAAATAAACGGCGTTATTACATACACCAAGTATATCTACTTCGTGAAAGCGGACTGTTTCTAAAATAGAATGCTTAAAATGAGATTTGTCCATGTTAGTTATCATCCATTTTTACTTAACTGGAAATAAGATTAAGATAATGAGCAAGAGCATGAGTATAAGCTAGAACAAGATAACAGGCAGATTATATTACCTGCTCTATTATTTAAGAACATCATTTATTATCACCAGTGCGTTTTTAATATCATCAACAGAAACATCCATGTGAGTGACTGCTCTTATTTCGCCAACTTTACCTGTGCCAAGCAATAATCCGTTCTGTTTACATTTCAACTGAAATTCTTCGATTGAAACACCTTTTGGAGTAAACATTACAATATTCGTTTCTACTAAATCAAGATCAATCGACAGGTTATTAATTTCTGCTAATCCGTTTGCAAGCAATTTTGCTTTCTGATGATCTTCTTTTAAACGCTCTACATTATTCTGTAGCGCATATAAACCGGCAGATGCAATTACTCCAACCTGGCGCATACCACCGCCCCAGGCTTTACGGACAGTATATGCTTCCTTAATAAACCCTTTTGTTCCGGCAATTATTGAACCGATTGGCGCACCCAATCCTTTTGATAAACAGCATGAAACAGAATCAAAATAGGAAGCATATTCAGCCGGTTTAATTCCAGTTTCAACATATGCATTCCAGATGCGCGCACCATCAAGGTGAATAAATAAATTGTATTTTCTTGCTAACTGAGATAATGCTATAATGTTATCAATCGGGTTAATAGTGCCGCCGGCTCTGTTGTGTGTGTTTTCAATTTCTATAACTCGTGTTTGTGCCATGTAATATGCACTTGTTGGTCTTATCAATGGTTCCACCTGGTCCGGTGTGAATATTCCTTTTTTGTTTCCGTCTACCAGACTTAATTGCAGTCCGCTTAGTCTTGCCGGAGATCCTGATTCATATTGAAAAATATGAGCATGACGTTCGCATATTACTTCATCACCGGGACTTGTAAGAACATTTAAACAAATCTGATTACCCATTACACCTGTTGGTACAAAAAGAGTTGCTTCTTTTCCAAGTAAGTTAGCAGCATACTCTTCAAGCTTATTAACAGTTGGATCTTCTTTATAAACATCATCTCCCACTTCGGCATCGTACATTGCTTTACGCATTCCAGCGGAGGGTTTTGTAACAGTGTCGCTTCTTAAATCAATTATTTTCATTTTTCTTATTCACCTTGTAAATTATTTTTTTAACCGTATAAGTAATTATCACAACCAAAGAAATTAACGAGCATAGCAGCGGAATAACTAAAGGATATTTCGAATAAATTGTCAGCGTGTTATTAATGCCCGCGTTACCAACTATAACGTCTCTTTCAAAAAGTTTTGTTTGCGTAACAGTTCTACCGAGCGGATCAATTATCGCGCTTACACCGCCATTAGCAGCACGAACTACAAATCGGCGGTTCTCAATTGCTCTTAATGCAGATATTTCTTTATGCTGAAATGGTCCGCTTGAGTATCCATACCAGCTATCATTCGTAACCACTGCAATTATATTCGCGCCGTTCTGAACAAATCCGGCAACGAAATCTGGATAGATTGATTCAATACAAATTACGCCGCCCACTTTTAACTGAATACCTTCAACAAAATCGAACACGTTCTGTTTCGTCCCAACATTCCAGCTTGAGATGCCAACCTGCCATTTTATAAAATTACCGAGGAAAGGTAAGTGCTCTACAAATGGTACTTTTTCGCCAAACGGAACGAGTTTTATCTTTGCATATTTTTGAACCTGGGAAGACTGCGGCGAAAATAAAAGTATTGAGTTATATGAAACATAATACATGTTAATGGCTTTGGAATACTTTGCATCCGGCGGTGCTTCACTTTTATCGAAATAGAAATTGGCATCGGGCATTCCAGTCATTATAAACACATCATTCGAATCGGCAAAATTCTGTATTCGATTAACCTGTGTAAAATAATTCCCAACTAATAAATAAACCGGTAGTGCCGATTCAGGCCAGATTATTATCTTAGCATTTTTCTTAACGGCTTTACGCGAAAGTTCAAGGTACATTTCAAGCTGCTCATCAAGATTACCGGCTTGCCATTTATCCCACGGATTTAAGTTTGGTTGTATTAATCCAATCTTAACATTCTCTTCGGGCATTTTGAATGTTTTAATCCTGACTGCTCCATATATGACAGGAACAAGAAAAATTATCAATGCGATTAAAAGAAATTTTAAAGAGAATTTTCTGTTATCTATAAATTCTCTTAATGCTAAAAACAGGAACAGGTTTATAAACAATACAAGCAATGAAATTCCATATGCACCGATTATGTCTGCAATCTGAATAAATAAATTAAATTTTGGAAGACTATTAGCAAGTGTTAACCACGGGAATCGCAAATCAGTAAGACTATAAGCATATTCTAAAGCAACCCAGAAAAATGCTAAAAGGAAAAATGCAATCTTTTGCTTGAATATTTTTTTAGAATAATAGTAAAGCGTAGATGGAATCAAATAAACAGCTGGATTAACAAACATCAGCAATACACCGGAAATCATTAGAAAAGGATCGGCTTCTTTTGTCCAGCTTCCTACCCAGTATAATGTAGTTAACGTAAATACAAACGAAGTTAAATATGTTAATCGGTTAATTTCAGCTAATGTTTCCCTCTTGTTTAATACAATTAAATAAGGGATCAATGCGACAAATATTAAATAAGGAAACGGAAGTGGTGGAAATGCCAGCCCGAATAAAAGTCCGCTGAAAATTGCCAGCAATCTTTCCTTCCTTAAAATACGTTTTTCTTCAGGAGTTTTTTTAACTCTGAATTTTGCAAGAAATGATTTCATCTGTTAGTTTTTTTTCTTTTCCAAAATTTATACAAAAGATAGATTACAACAATAGCTGTTATCACTAGAATAATATTGGAGTATGTATTCAAATAATAGTCTACGAGAGAAACATTTTGGCCGAGTAAAACTCCAAGCCAGATCAATAATGCATTCCATATAAAAGAACTAATGGCAGCATAAAAAAATGTTGGTAAAGGTTTTAATCGATGAACGCCCGAAAAGAAACTAATAACAGCCCGGGTTCCGGGGACAAATCTATTTATCAAAATAAGTTTATATCCATACTTATTAAACCAAACATCAGCCTTTTCAAGCGACTCTTGCTTAATAAATTTTAACTTTCCATTTCTTAACAATTTCTCTCCAAGATACTTACCCACAAAATACATTACAATAAATCCGGCAGAACTACCAACACTCGTTATTAAAAGAATTGGAATAAAACCCACTGTGGTTTTTGCAATTAATGTTGATCCAAAAACCACAACAACGTCGCTTGGTGAAGGCGGAATAATATTTTCAACAAATGAAAAGAATAGGAGTGTTAAATAAATTAGTGCGGGATCAAGCGTACTTATAAAATTAAGAATATCCTGGAGCATTAATTTTCTTTCTTGTTTAGAAGAACAATTGCATAAGCAGACACACCCTCTTTCCGCCCTTCGAATCCAAGTCCTTCAGAAGTAGTTGCTTTTATTGAAATCTGCTCTACACCTATACTTAAAGTTTCTGCAATAACCTTTCTCATTGAAGAAATGTAAGGAGACATTTTGGGCTCCTGCATAACAATGGTTGAATCAATATTAACGAGTAGATAACCGGTGTCTTTAACAAGGCTATAAGTTTTTTCAAGAAGGATTTTACTATCAATATTTTTGTATTTAGGATCGGTATTCGGAAAATGTTTTCCAATATCTCCAAGTGCTAATGCGCCCAACAGAGCATCACAAATAGCGTGAAGTAGTACATCGGCATCTGAATGACCCGATAAACCTTTATTGTATTCTATTTCAACTCCGCCAATAACCAGTTTGCGGTTTTCTGCAAACTCGTGAACGTCGTACCCAAATCCGATTCTAATTTGATTATTCAATGTTTTATCTCGAATGTATTAAACTCATTTTGAGGAGAACTCCACTTAATCGAAACATTTCGAACATCTGCATATGGAGGACCTAATTTTATCTTGTTAAACAGCTCTTCAATCAAATATCTTTCGCCTTCAACTATAGTAAGTACTTCGCCTGAATACAAGTTCTGAGTATAGCCCTTTAATCCCAGATCTCTGCCGGCTCGTAATACATAATACCTGAATCCAACACCCTGAACCAATCCATTAGCAATAATTTCAGCTCTTACCATAACCGTTTTCTTTTTTATTAAAGATGTTATCGAAGACTTCAGCTGTAATTAATCCAAGAAAGATTAAGGCGCTTCCTACTAAACCAAAATTAGTGATTTTTTCATTGAGTAAAAAGAAAGCGAATATTGCTGCGAAGATCGGCTCGAATGAATAGATAATTCCGGCTTTTGTGGGACTAACAACTTTTTGATATTTAGTCTGTAATGAAAAATTTACGAGTGTTGCCAATAATGATGTGTAAAGAATCCCTCTTAATGAATCGAATGTTATATCAAATTGAATTTTCTCTATACCTGTAATTCCAAAAATTCCTGCACCAAGAAAGCTTAATATTGATACAGTAACAAGCTGCAGAAGAAGAAGATCAATAAATTTATTCTTTGGCGAAATGATATCTATAAATACAACATGAAGCGCAAAAAACATTGCACATATTAGTGTTAACCAGTCACCTGTATTAAAGTTTGTTCCTAAATCGGTTACAAATTCTTTTAATGAAGTGCCGCTGCTTGAAAGAAAAAGTAATCCAATAAAAACCAGAACTGTTCCTATCTGTGCACCTTTACTTGGAAGCCGTCTTTCGAATATTGTTTGAAATAACGGGACCATTACGACAAGTGAACCTGTTATAAATCCGGATTTGGTAGCTGTGGTAATTTTTAATCCTGTTGTCTGGAAAAAGAATCCAAGAAAAAGGAGGATACCTAGAAATATTCCCGGTTTTACAGACTGAAATTCTATTTTTATTTTTTTGATAATGAAATAGGCTGTTACGATTAGCGCAGCAATTCCAAATCTTACACCTACAAATAATAATGGTGATACATCCGCCAATGATTCTTTAACAATTACAAACGTGCCGCCCCATATAATTGTCATTAACAGAAGTGCGCCTTCACCAAAATATTTTTGAAACAGATTATTGGAATTATTCATCTTCAATTGAGTAGCCAAAGTTTTTAAGATGTTTTGGATTGGAACGCCATTTTTCGCGGACTTTTACAAATAATTCGAGAAAGACTTCCTTACCCAGAAATTTTTCTACAGATTCACGGGCAACTTTGCCAAGTTTTTTAATTGACATCCCGTTATCACCAATAATTATCGGCTTTTGTGATTCTTTTTCTACTATAATAATTGCACGAATAAAATCTTTACCATTCGTTCTTTCTTTAAACTCTTCTATCAAAACTTCGGTGCTGTATGGAATTTCATCACGGAATTGTTCAAATATTTTCTCTCTTATTATTTCCGAAACAAAAAACCTTTCGTTTGCATCACTCAGTTCATCCCCGGGAAAATATTTTGGATGTTCAGGTAAATAATCAAGAATGGCGCTAATAACAGATTCAGTATTATAACCAAGAGATGCCGAGACCGGGATAATTTTATCAAAAATATTTTTAGCAGAATATTTTTTAATTGTGTCATCAACAATTTTCTGATTCGATTTATCAATTTTATTGATAACAAGAATTTTATTCTGTTGTGCCTTCTTAATAATTCTGTCGACACTTATATCGTTAAATGTTCTATCGCCCGTTGTATCTTCCGAGATATCAAGAATAAATAAAATTATATCAGCGTCGCGCACCGATACTTCAACGTAATCAAGCATTTTTTCCTGAAGAAGGTATTCGGGATTGAGAATACCCGGCGTATCAAGAAAAATTATTTGATATTGATCCGATGATAGGATACCGAGAATTTTTTTACGGGTAGTCTGAGGTTTATTTGTGACTATTGAAAGTTTCTCGCCTAAAAGCGCATTCATTAATGTGGATTTGCCGGCATTGGGCAGTCCAATTATTGCTACATATCCGGATTTAATTTGCATTAGTTATTATAATTATTGCAATGTGAAAAATATCGAAGGCAATTTAGAAAGACAAATTATCCCGCTTACATTTCGGAAGAATTTATTACAAGTAATTTCCTCTAAGATAAATTCTTTAGTTTGTTCTTAAATTCCTTATGAGATTCTAATAGATAGTAACCACTTATTAAGAGTAAAACTGTTAGAATCATTCCAATGGTAGTAATATTTTGATTTTTAAAGACATTTTGAAGAATAGACACGAATTGAGACAAGTATTCAGATATTTTATTTAGTGAATAAACTTTTTCGGTTGAAGGAGTAGAACTGGTAGTGGAATAATATGCAAATCCCATCACAGCAAGTATTAGAGCCGTAAACAATCCGATTACTGAAACAAAGAAATAACTTACCTTAGAAACAGCTTTTCTGGAACTCTTAACAATAATGCTCATTATCCTGTTTGTAAATCCTTCCGGTGCATGTATAACTTCAATATTTTTCAGCGAGTTATCAACAACTTTAAGTGCCTTCAATTTCTTAAGCGCTTCTTCATTATTATACAGATCCATTTTTAATTCCTGGATTGACGCACCATCAAGCTGATTATCTATATAATCGTTCAATATTTCATCTGTTATTTTTTTCATAATAGTTCCTCCTGATAATTATGCTTAAGCAGTAGATCACGCAATGCATTCCTCGATCTGTGAAGCAGAACTTTTGTGTTTACCAATGATGTTCCCATTACCTGACTGATTTCGTTTAATGATAATCCATCGACATAAAATAAAATAGTTACTAATGCATTCCTTAGCGGAAGTTTATCTACCAGCTTAAGAACATATCCCTGTGCATTTTCTGTGGTAGCATAAATTCTATTATCATTATACCCAAGCTCAAAAGCTTCATCGTAAGAAGACATTTCCTGCTCAATTTTTCTCTTCTTAGATGCGATAGTAGTCAATGCAGAATTGAATACTATTTTATAGAACCAAGTTGAAAATTTTGCATCGCCCCTGAAATCCTTAAGGGAATTAAATGCCTTTAAGAAACTATCCTGTAACACCTCTTCGGCATCCATTTCGTTTTTAAGCATTCTTTTCAATAGTGAAAAAGCT
>JBBIHP010000019.1:0-23416 GCA_037446915.1 Ignavibacteria bacterium | reverse complement strand
ATATCGGTCTATAAGTAATGAGTAATCCTGATGATTACCCCTGTTAACCGAATCTATGATTTCTATATCAGATAAGTTTTTCATCACTATTTTAGACCTGACATACCATACTAAGGTTACAGTTCGCATAAAAAAATTATATGTAACCTTTCACTATAAAATGATAGTCAAAACGTATGAGAAAAATAAATCGTTAATAAAATAAATTTTAGCTGTAAATAAACGAAATAATTTGTAACCATATGAAAACTAGATAAGTCAAAAGTATTAAATAACATAAGGAGAAATAAAATGCACGGCGAATTTTTCATACCAATAACAATGTTTCTGGTAATCGGAATCGTTCTTGTAACCTGGATATACTTCCGGTCTAAAGAGAAACAGATAATGATTGAGAAAGGAATGAACTATGAACAAATGGTTGAATTCCTTAAGACGAAACGGAACCCATACACATGGTTGAAATTCGGGATTGTTGTAATGATAAGCGGAATTGGGATCGGTATTGGGAGCTATTTCGGCGAGAATTATGATAATCTTGGTGGATTAGCTGCGCTATTTATAATTAGTTTTATCGGGTTGGGGTTTATAGTAGCATTCTATGTAACTAAAAAGTACGAAGTTAACCAATAATAAAAAAGCCGGTTTTTAACCGGCTTTTTTTTATGCTAATTCGTGTTCTTCAAGCCATCTCTGTGCATCAAGTGCAGCCATACAACCTGTACCGGCAGCTGTAATTGCCTGACGATAGGTTTTATCAGCAACATCACCCGCAGCAAAAATACCATCAACATTTGTATATGTTGAGCCGAGTTTTACTTTAAGGTACCCGGTTTCATCCATATCAAGTTTTCCTTGGAATAGGTTTGTATTAGGCTGGTGACCGATAGCCATAAAAATTCCATCGGTTTTAACTTCGAATGTTGATCCGTCTTTTGTATTCTGAAGCAATGCACCTGTAACCGACTTTCTTCCATTTTCATTTTTGCCTAGTACTTCTTTAATAACTGCATTAGTAATGAATTTGATTTTAGGATTTTTCTTAGCACGTTCAATCATAATTTTGGAAGCACGGAATTCATCCCTACGATGAACAATAGAAACTTCCTCTGCAAAACGTGTAAGATAAGTAGCTTCTTCCATCGCTGTATCTCCACCTCCAACTACAAGGACTTTTAGACCTTTATAAAAGAATCCGTCGCAAGTAGCACATGCAGAGACTCCATAACCCATAAATTCTTTTTCGCTATCGATGTTAAGTAATTTTGCCGAAGCACCTGTTGCAATAATAAGAGAATCGGCAGTATAAACTTCGTTACCTGTTTTTACTGTGAAAGGACGTTTAGAAATGTCAACTTCATCAACAATCTTATAGAAACATTGAGCGCCGAATCTCTGTGCCTGTTTACGTATAACATCCATTAGCTCCGGACCTTGAATACCGTGCTCGAATCCGGGAAAGTTTTCAACTTCAGTTGTAATTGTTAGCTGTCCACCCGGTTGTAATCCTTCGAATACAACTGGATTTAGATTTGCACGTGCGGTATAAAGTGCTGCGGTTAAACCCGCCGGACCTGATCCGATAATTATTACTTTGTGATGTTTGTCTGACATTTAATCTCCAGATTTTATTCGCAATTTATTCTATTTGTAAAATTAAGTAAAGGTTAGATGACGATAATGTTTTTTAGATTCATCCTCGTATCAAACAACAAACAATTTATTCGAGACGGACTAATTTAGAATCTTTGAATATTTACCTGGAAAGCTGTAAAATTTTAAAAGCTCCACGGGCAACAATAATAAATACAACAGCACCAATTATAAGATCCGGATAAGAGGAATCGAGCCAGTTTACAAGAAATCCGGCAACAATAACACTGGAATTAATAATTATATCATTAGAAGTAAAAATCATGCTTGCTTGCATATGCGCTTCCTTACTTTTACTTTTTTGTAAAAGGTACAGACAAATTACATTTGCAATCAAAGCAAAAATTGATACGATAACCATCGTAAGAAAATCAGGAACTCTTTCAAGTCCTATAAACCTTCTAACCACTTCAATAAAACCAAGCACAGCTAGAATTATCTGGAAGAAACCGGCAGCTTTAGCAATGTTTTTTTAAGTGAAATTGTCCCGCCAACTGCAATTAATGCAAGTCCATATACTATTCCGTCGGCAAGCATATCAAGACTATCGGCAACAAGTCCCATAGAATTGGAAATAAATCCAGTTACAATTTCAATGAGAAAGAATAAAAAATTTATTGCAAGAACGGTCCACAAAATTTTTCTTTCGGAACTATGTGCATCGAATAAATCAATATTTTCAGCTGAAGAAGATGATAATAACGAAGTATTGAAATTAAGTGAATTCAATTCCGTAAAAATTTTTTCGTAACCATCCGAATGAATGACTGTAAGAATTCGCTTCGGAATATCAAATTCCAGATTTTTTATTTCGGTGATACCTTCGAGCTTCATCCGGATTATTTGTTCTTCGGAAGGACAATCCATCTTTGCAATTTTAAATGTTGTTTTCTGCATTCTCGAAAGGATTAGTTTATCAACTATTGATTAAAAACTGAGCATTCCTTTTAATTCCATTTAGTTTAGCCCGCTTAACAGGACTTGTTTCGAAGCGGTTTTTGAATTCCGTTTCATCATAATTTAGAATTTCACTCAGGTTTAGATCTATTCCATTCAACGGCTCAAATTCCTTCTCGCTGGTTATGGTAGAAAATTTATGATTCCAGGGACAGACATCCTGGCAGATATCGCAACCGAAGAGCCAGTTATCGAATTGACCTTTTAGCTCTTTATCGATTTCGCCTTTATTCTCAATTGTCTGATATGAAATGCATCGCTCGCCATTAACAACATATTCTTCTACAATTGCACCGGTGGGACATGCATCAATGCAAGCTCTGCAAGTTCCGCAGTGGTCCGGAATTATTTTGCTGTAATCAAAATTATAATTTGTAATTATTGTTGCAAGAAATATCCAGCTTCCGATTTCTCTATTAATTACATTAGAATGTTTACCAAGCCAACCGATTCCGGAACGAACCGCCCATGCTTTATCCATAACCGGACCTGTATCAACATAACTGATACATTTAAAATCCGGATCGATCTGCTGTAAAAATTCCTCAAGCAATTCAAGCTTTTCCCACATAATTAAATGATAATCTTTACCCCAGGCATATCGGGAAATTTTACCATACTCTTTTCGATTACTGTGCTTATGATCGGTATAATAATTCATTGCAAGAGATAGAACACTTTTTGCTTCGGGGAGGATTTGAGTTACATCTTTACGCTTATCGAAGTTACGTCTAATATAATCCATGCCTGATTGAAAACCAAGGTTCAGCCATTCTTGCAATTTCAGTGTCTCATCAATAAGAGGTTCTGCTTTAGCAAAACCAATCAGTTCAAAGCCAAGTTCTTTTGCCTTTTCAATCACTATTTGGTTTGTAATTGCCAAGTATTACCACTTCAATTCTTTTTTTGTAACCTTAACAAAAATTTGATCGTTAATCACTTTCACTTCATATGAATCCAGTCCCTTTCTTCCCGGTGCAAGATTGCCATCCAATAAATTAAATTTCCAGCCGTGAACAGGACAGACTAATTGACCTTCTTCAATAAATCCTTCGTGCATAAGATGTGTTTTCTGGTGAGGACAAATATTATTTAACGCATAAATGTATCCATCGACTTTGAAAAGAGCAATTTCTACATCATCAACAAAAAATCTTTTGCCGATTTTTTCTTTCAAGTCGTTATAATTACAGACTTTCGTAAACCCTTCGATTGAATTAATCATGGCAGTTCTGTATAAACATCCTTAATAAAAAATCCTTTATCATTCTTTGTTATTGTTGCAGCAACAACTTCAGGATCATGTTCAAAAAAGAGAATCCAGTTTTCGTCTATTGCTTGGGGATACAAATTCTTTTTTTCTTGAAGAGTTACAAGCGGCTGTAAATCATAACCCATTATATAAGGAAGCGGAATATGAGATGAAAACGGAAGAAGGTCGCCGCAGTATAGTAATGTGTTTGTTCCATCCGAAATTTTTATCATCTGCTGAGCAAAAGTATGACCATTGATTAACATCAAATCGAATTCATCATCCATCTTGAAATCTTTATTAATAAGTTTTAATACTCCATTTTCATTAAGCGGTACAAATCTATTTTGAACAAAGCTTGCCCGATCCCTATCCGACGGATTAACCGCCCATTCATAATGTTCTTTTTGTACATAATAGATTGCATTTGGAAATGATGGTTCCCATTTACCATTTATTAGAGTTGTTGAACCTCCGGTGTGGTCGAAGTGAAGATGTGTTAGAATTACATCGGTAATCTCATCCTTGCTGATATTTAATTTTTTCAATGAATCTAAAAGAGTATTTTCAATTTTATCGAAGCGGTAAATTGATTTGAATTTATCATCCCAGAATTCTCCAATTCCGGTATCAATCAAAATTTTGCGAATACCATTTTCTAATAATAAAGAACGGGCACCGAGTGTAACTCTGTTCTGATCATCAGCCGGATTAAATTTTTGCCAGAGCGGTTTGGGAATTATTCCAAACATTGCCCCACCGTCAAGTGCAAATGTTACTGTGTCTATTGCCCTCAGCTTATATTTTCCAATTTTCATTGTGCTTATTTTGTTTTTTATTGATAGATTTTACAGGGTTAATTTATGAACAAACATAATAAAATCATATGAAACGAAGAATTATATTAACCGTAGCATCTGTATTTGCCGGACTAATTATTTTAATAAGCGGTTGCACAAATTACCGTAACACTGGCACTAATTATGAAACAGAACTAAAGGTAATGACGTTCAATATCAGGTATGGAACTGCAGATGATGGAAAAAATAGCTGGAAATACCGTAAAGAGATTGTAATTGAAGTAATAAGAGAGGCAAATCCCGATTTGCTCTCTTTACAGGAGGCACTTGATTTCCAGATTAACGAAATACTTGATGAATTGCCGGGATATTCCTTTATAGGAGTTGGTAGGGATGACGGAAAAACCAGAGGAGAATATTCGGCAGTCTTATACGCCAAAGACAGGTTTATTGTTGATACGACCGAGACGTTCTGGTTTTCTGACACACCTAAAATTCCAGGATCAATTACATGGGAAGCTACTTTACCAAGAATTTGTTCGTGGGGACTACTATTTGATAAGTTCAGCAAAAAACAAATGTATGTTTACAATGTTCATCTGGATCATCAATCACAAACATCGCGCGAGAAAAGTGCTGAAATGTTGGTTAGAAAGATTCAATCAGGAAAAATTAGTCTTCCTGTTATATTAACGGGTGATTTTAATTGCGGGGATAAAAATCAGGCTATTCAGAATTTAATTTCGTCTGGGTTAACAGATACCTTCAGAAAATTAAATCCACCAAGACCTGATGAAGGAACATTTAACGGTTTTAAGGGCGATCGGTCAGGTGAAAAGATCGATTTCATTTTTGTTAATAATGAATTTGAAATTCTTTCATCAAAAATTGATTATACTAATAGAGATGGTAAATTTCCTTCGGATCATTTTCCGGTAATTGCTGTAGTAAAGTACAAATAAAAAAGCCCCAATAAACGGGGCAAAAACAATCTAACTAACATTAAAGATCAGAAATCCAGTATCAAATATGTAGAATCTTCTAGTTAGAAACTTCTATCTTCCTATTCCATCTAAATATTCTTTTCTTTTTAAGAGAGTATCTTTATCCTCAACGTGTTTTGGATCCGGAACACAGCAGTCAACAGGACAAACAGCAGCGCATTGAGGTTCATCGTGGAATCCGACACACTCAGTACATTTATCGGGAACGATATAAAAAAAGTCTTTAGAGAAAAATCCTTCTGTACCGGATGGAGCAGCATCACCTTCTCCATAATGATTACCGGCTAATTCCCATTGAGCTCCACCTTCATAAATTGCTGTATTAGGGCATTCGGGTTCGCATGCACCGCAATTAATACATTCATCTGTTATCATTATAGCCATATTAATTCTCCTAGATTAGTGAAAAATTGTTTAGTTAAATTTTATTGTCGGCATTTTTCCAACGTCTATTTCGTTTGATGGATTTGAAAAATAACTTTCTAATACTTTTATAAGACAATTAATTTTATATTTTAGATCTGCCAAGTCTAAATTGTAATAAGAAGGAAAGTAATCATTAAGCTTAAGAATTCCTTTGTTCAGCTGATTCAAAGCACCGGAATAATTATTGCAAGTCAAATGATAACATCCAACCGAAACTTGAATCAATCCCTGGAAAAACTTCCTGTCCTCTCGATTACAATCAGCCCACAGTCCCTCAAAAAAATCGTGAGCCAGATAGAAATCGGCATTGTTAAAGTAATTAATTCCTGTAGAAATATCTTTCAAAACTGATGAAATAATACTAAAAGAAGAGAATAACTTCAAGCCATATTAAATTAATTATGGAATAAATTACCAGCTTCCGCTTGCTCCGCCGCCGCCAAAAGAGCCGCCCCCCCCTGAAAAACCTCCAAAACCACCCCCAAAACCGCCTCCACCAGAAAAGCCCCCAAATCCTCCGCTACCCCATCCGCTTTTGCTTCTTCCGCTTCCCATTGAAGAAAGAATTAACCATGGTAGTAAACCACCACCGCCACCACGTCCTCCCCTTCTGCCAGAAAAAATTATGAATATAAGGATCAGAATAATATACATGATCGGAAAACCGATACTGTCTTCATCTTCCTTTTTATCACTTTTATATTCACCCTTAATTGCTCTCATAATAGAACTTAATCCGGATTCAATTCCTGCATAATAATCTCCATGCTTAAAATGGGGACGCACATCATTCCGTAATATTGAACTGGCTAATGCATCAGGTAAAGCTCCTTCAAGTCCGTAACCAACTTCAATTCGCATTTTCCTATCATCTTTGGCAACAAAAAAGAGGACGCCGTTATTTTTTGTAGAACCGATTTTATTTTTTGATGCAACTTCATAAGTATACATTTCAAGAGCATAACCTTCTATAGATCTTATCATCAAGAAGACAACCTGATTTGAAGTTGAATCGTCAAAAGATTTAAGTGCAGAGTTAAGAGTGTAGAGTTCTGAATTTGATAAAGTAGTTGTAAAATCATTTGCATAATTTTTTAGAATTGGGAAATCGGGCTGTCCAAATAAATTTAGACTGCTGAATAAAAGTAATAAGAAGATATTTTTCATGTTTACTCTACACTCTCACAAAATTAGAACTGAACTTTTGGAGCTTCCTGAGCAGCTTCTGCAGCTTTGAAATACTGCTTCTCCTTAAATCCTGTAATTCCTGCAATTATTGCAGCGGGAAATCTTTTTATCTGAACATTATAATCCTGTACAACCTGATTGAATTTCATTCTCTCAACAGAAATTCGATTTTCAGTTCCTTCTAATTGTGCCTGAAGCTGCAGGAAATTTTCGTTTGCTTTCAGTTGAGGATAATTTTCTGATACAACAAGTAATCTGGATAGAGCACTGCTTAATCCATCCTGTGCTTGCTGGAATTTTTGAAATGCTTCCGGATCGGAAAGCTGATCGGCAGATAGTTTAATCTGACCAACCTTTGCTCTTGCTTCAGTAACCGCTGTAAATGTTCCTCTTTCAAAATCAGCTACACCTTTTACTGTTGCAACCAGATTAGGAATTAGATCATATCTCCGCTGGTATTGATTTTCGACCTGACTCCATGCCTGACTTACACCTTCATTAAGTCCGACAAGTTTATTATAAACACCAACACCCCAGCCAATAACAGCAAATGCAATAATTACAACCACTGCAATAATACTTAGAGCAATAATCCAACCTTTTTTCATTTACCCTCCAATATATTTTTAATTAGTCAAACTTCTCATTGGAGCAGGAATTCTACCACCCCTTCCAACAAAATTTTCGCAGCTTAAATTTCTAACTTCCATAATCGGCGCTTTACCAAGTAATCCGCCATAGTCAACAAAATCACCGATTTTTTTACCATACGCCGGAATAATTCTAACAGCAGTGGTTTTATCGTTAATTACGCCAATAGCAGATTCATCGGATATTATTCCAGCAATGGTAGAAGCAGGTGTTTCTCCCGGAACTGCAATCATATCAAGACCAACAGAACAAACAGCTGTCATTGCTTCTAATTTTTCGAGTGATAAATTACCAACCTGAGCAGCACGAATCATTCCCTGGTCTTCGCTAACCGGAATAAATGCACCGCTCATACCCCCAACAGAGGAGCTTGCCATCAATCCGGCTTTTTTAACCGCATCATTTAACATTGCTAATGCGGCAGTTGTGCCCGGTGCACCAACATCTTCTACTCCCATCATTTTTAAAATATCGGCAATGCTATCACCTTCAGCCGGAGTTGGTGCTAAAGAGATATCAACTATGCCAAAGGGAATTCCATTTTTCTCTGCAACTTTTCTTCCTATTAATTCACCGGCACGTGTAATCTTGAAAATTGTTTTTTTAATTACTTCCGATAATTGCTGCAGGTCTACGCTTCCGGCTTCTTTAATAGCTTCCAATACAACACCCGGACCGCTAATTCCAACATTCAAAACAACTTCCGGTTCAGTAACACCATGGAAAGCACCAGCAACAAAAGGATTATCTTCCACTGCATTTGCAAATACAACTAACTTTGCACAACCAATTGAATCGTGGTCTTTTGTTAATTCTGCAGTCTGTTTAATAATGTCTGCCATCATTCTAATGGCATCCATATTAATGCCGGCTTTGGTAGAAGCCACATTAACACTTGAGCAGACTCTCTTTGTTTGTGATAGAGCGAAAGGAATTGACTTGATTAATTCTCTTTCACCATTGGTCATTCCTTTCTGAACAAGAGCAGAATAACCGGCAATATAATCGATTCCTATTTCCTCGGCAGCTTTATCAAGTGTTTTTGCAATTTCGAGATATTCTTCTAATGAACAAGAATCAAACGGAATAGAGATTGGTGTTAATGAAACTCTTTTATTTGCGATAGAGATACCGAAATGCGTTTCTACTTCTTTAGCATTCTTAACATGGTTCTTTCCGTAACGCAAAATTTTATCGTAGATTTTTTGTTTAGTCACTTCAATATTTCGATCGTGACAGTCTCTTAAACTTAATCCGAGAGTAACGGTTCGAATATCAAAATGTTCAATTTCGGTCATCCGTATTGTTTCTAATATTTCTTCAAATTCGTATGGCATTTTGTTGGTTCTTAGTTATTAGTTCTTGGTTATTAGTTCTTAGTTCTTAGTTCTTAGTTCTTAGTTTTTCATTAATTCGAATGCAGAATAGAACGTATTAAATTCTATGCATATATCTAAAAACGTCTTCGTGTTGAAGATAAATTTTAATTTTGAGATCATCTGCAACTTTAGACATTTCTTCCTGAATCTGTTTAAGATCTTTTTGTGAAGCCGAAATGTCGATTACCATTATCATTGTAAAAAAATCACCCATTAATTTTTGAGTTAGGTCTTGAATATCGCAATTGGAATCCCCAAGAGCTTTTGTAACTCCGGCAACAATTCCGGGTTTGTTTAGACCAAATGAAGTTAGAATTACACGCCCGGAAGAGACGTCGCCTTTCTTAAAAATAAAATCACCTCCGCCGGCAGCTTCTATTTTCTTTCGCACTTCTTCTTTAACTTTTTCCGGTGTTGCACCTGTTCCTAATTCCTGAATTGTATCAAGAGTAATTTTTCTTAGTTCTTCTTCTTTCAATTTCACGGTTTGGCTCCCCTGAATTGTTTCTGTAAATTAATTAGAGCACTATTAGCAATATCAATATTTTTACTTTTAGCAAATTCTTCGGCATTCTGAATATTACCTCTGTAAAACCTCTGCCAGATTAAAGTTAAAATGGCAATACCATCGAATATACGGTCTGCGTTGAACGCATTAATAGTTAAATAAGCCGATAATACATTCCACCCAAGAGATAATAACCCGGATAGAAAATTACCGGTATAAATCTGACCAGCACCCGGCAAAATATAAGAAATTACAGTTGCAAAAGTAACGGAAACTTTTTCCTTTTCAACCCGGTCGCAAATTAATTTCAATTCGTGATTAGGATTAATTTTAGCAAAAGATGCTGCTGCGCTCGTCCAATCGTCTTCAAACATATATGCCCAGCCACGCCAGTAATTAATTGAGTCCTTACTATTATTTCCAGTATACTTTAATTCCATTTCATTCAGCAGTTGATGAGCCCTTGAAGTTGTTCCTCTCAATATGTTACAGCGGACAATTTCAATTTTCGAGTCAAACCGTTCAAGGTCATCAGAAGAATTCAATTCTGAAATTGAAAAATATTTAATAGCTTCATCAAATTTTGCACCGGCTTTATAGCATATACCTATTTGAAAGTATGGCCGGTAATAATAAGTTTTTGTTGAGTCGAAAAATATTAAGCGTTTATACTCGGTAATAGCATCAAAATAATTCCCGGTCTTGAACAAAGTATTTGCATAATCGAATTGGGAAGAAAATTCATTTTGAGCCTGAACAGATACAAGTGAAACAAGGAAATAAAATATAAGTTTACAGAGAAATTTTTTCATCATCTTTACAAATTATTCTCCGGTAAAAAGTAATTTCTTTTTTCGAAATATGATTTTACATCATTATCAAAATTGAATTTTACACCCGCATTAAAAATAGTAGCTGCTGCTGCAGACCCATAAATATTACCGGCATAGAAAAAAGCTCCCAATCCGGTAAACAACCATCCGCGGAAACTGTGCTTGTGTTTAAAATTGTCAATAGCTAAAAATGTCAATACACCGGTTACCAAAAATGAGGTTAATCCATCGGTTATATTACCAACATAAATTTTACCGAGTCCCGGTATAACGCTTGATAAAAGTGCTGCGGTGGTGGGACTTTTATACTGAGGGAATTTTTTTTGAATATAAAAATTACGGATATCGTTTTTATTCGAATCAGGGAAAGCGGAAATAAAATTTCCTGTATCCGGCAGAACTGAATTATCCATTAAAAACGAAGTGAAATATAAACGGTTAACTTCGGTTAGATATTTTTCGGGCAAATAGATTTCATTTCTGGACGAATTGCGAAATAAATTAAAATCTCCGCTGAAAAAGAGTGATTTGAAATATGCTAACCTTGATTCATCCTGTATAGTAGAATTATAAAAGGTACTTTTAAAGTTATCAGCAGCTTCTATGTATCTTCCTATATTATAAAAACAATTCGCAAATCTAAACCTGATAGTATCGTTATCCTCATATTTTAGATATTCTCTAAATTCATAAGAAGCTCTTAAATAATCTTTCTCAAAGTAAAGATGATTACCAAATTTCAACCGGCTCTTATAAGAAAATAAATCTAAATCTTTTGAAGAGTCCTGGCAAAGCATATCACTATAAGTAATAATCATGGGCATTATAAGTAACAGTATCAACTTATTTGAGTGATAGAAATATTTCTTCATAAATTAATCACCAATACTTCCGATTGGAGTTATTTCGATCACCTGTTCATTTAGTGTGTAGTTTGAAACCGGATCATGAAACTTTCCAATTCGATGAATAGGATAATTGTTTTTACTTTTGAAAAAATTCAAATCACGCATAAATCGATCAGCAAACATTAAAGGTCCTTTAATCATACCGGATTCGCTAATTGCTTGAACAAAGAAATGGGAACACGACGGATAGAATGGACAATTATCTCCATCCAGGTCTGAGATAAAGAATGCATATGTGTTTCTCAGAAAACTAATTATCCCCGAATCCGGACTTTGTTTCTGTGTTATTATAATCTTTGAGGAAGCATTACTGATTTTATAGGACACTTCAACTGCATCCCACTTAACCCAATCAGTCTGTGCATAACTTAAAGTAGAAACCAACAGCAAGCAAAATATTATAGATTTTATCAACAGCAAGTCCTAATCTTTTAGCAGTTCGCGAGCAATTACAACACGCTGGATCTCTGAAGTGCCCTCATAGATCTCTGTTATTTTAGCATCGCGTAAAAATCTTTCAACAAGGTACTCTCTAACATACCCGTATCCGCCATGAATTTGAATTGACTCTAACGCACATTCAACGGCTACTTTAGACGCATAGAGCTTAGCCATAGCGGCTTCTTTAACATATTTTTTGCCGGCATCTTTTAAGGCAGCCGCTTCAAGTGTAAGAAGTTTTGCTGCTTCAACTTTTACAGCCATATCAGCTAATTTGAATTGAATTGCTTGCAGATTAGCGATTTCGGTTCCAAATGCTTTACGAACTTTAGCATATTTTTTTGCTGCATCCAGCGCACCTTCTGCAATACCACAAGCTTGAGCTGCAATTCCAATTCTACCGCCGTTTAATGTATTCATAGCAAAGTTAAATCCTTTACCAACTTCCCAAACAATATTTTTTTCCGGTACCTTACAATTTTCGAAAGTAAGAGAGCATGTATCGCTGCTTCTAATTCCAAGTTTATCTTCCTTAACACCATGTCCAAAACCGGGTGTTCCCTTCTCAACTAAAAATGTTGTAATTCCATGGTGCCCTTTATCTTTATCGGATTGAGTAACAACCAAATGATAATCAGCATTCAGCCCGTTAGTAATCCAGTTTTTCATTCCATTAATCACCCAAAAATCGCCTTCTTTATACGCGGTAGTATGCTGTTTAGTAGCATCGCTTCCGGCTTCTGGTTCGGATAAAGCAAACGCCCCAAGCTTTTCACCTTTTGCAAGGGGTTTAAGATAAGTCTCTTTGATATATTCAGAACCCCATTTTTCCAATCCATAACAAACGAGAGAATTATTAACCGACATAATAACACCAACACTGGCATCAACTTTAGAAACCTCTATCATTGCAAGAACATAACTTACAGTATCAAGCCCGGCACCATCGTAATTCGGCGAAACCATCATTCCCATAAATCCGAGTTCACCAAGTTTTTTAACTATTTCAAAAGGAAATTCTGCTGTTTTATCTCGCTCAACTGCTGTGGGGGCAATTTCAGATTCAGCAAATTCACGCGCTGTTTGTTGTATCATCAATTGTTCTTCTGTGAATTCAAAGTTCATATTGGACCTCAATTTTTGTAATAAATAGATTGGTCAATTGTAATCCAAAACTAAATAAAGGGTTTGGCAAATTCAATCTTTTTAGATGAGATTAATTATCTAACAATTACTATTTATTATATTTGCTTACATGATAAGTAATTCAAAGAAAAATATATTAAAAGGGCTGACACTTAACGAATTAAAGGAATATTTTATTTCAATAGGTGAATCAAAATTCAGAGGCGAACAGCTATTCAATTGGATTTACAATCGCATTGTATTTGATTTTTCTGATATGCAGAATTTTCCAAAGGATTTGCGTAACAGACTAAATGATACCGCGATTCTCAAAACTCTTGAATTAGTTAATATGCAGTATTCACCTTCCACCGGGACTAAGAAATTTCTTTATTCAACAACCGACAATAAAAAAATTGAGTCTGTACTTATTCCCGAAGATGAAAGAAATACATTATGTATTTCTACACAGGTTGGCTGCCCGCTCGATTGTAAGTTTTGTGCTACCGGATTAATGGGATATAAAAGAAACCTCAATTCCGGTGAAATAGTAGATCAATACTTACTTACTGCAAAAGAGATTGACAAAAAAAGTATTACAAATATTGTCTATATGGGGATGGGTGAACCGTTATTGAATTTTGATAACACGGTTAAATCAGTTGAAATATTTACACATGAATTAACTAAAGGATTAAGTAGAAAACGGATAACAATTTCTACGGCAGGAATTCCGCACAAAATAAAAGAACTTGCAGAACTTGGACTACGCGTTAAGCTTGCACTTTCATTACATTCCTGTTTCGAAGAGATTCGAACTAAAATAATGCCTATAAATAATAAGTATCCTCTCAAAGAGAATATAGAAGCGCTTAAGTATTACACAAAAAAAACTAAAACGCGTGTTACATTCGAATATACTATGCTCAAAGGTATTAACGACCGAGCCGATGATATAAAAGCTATTACTAAATTATGCAGTCAGCTCCCTTCAAAAATTAATGTAATCCCATTCAACAGTATCAAGCACATGAAACCGGATGGAATTTCTGCCGAATTAGAACCGACTTCTTACGACAGGATACTTGAATTTGTTGAAAAATTGCGTAATAATAATATTACTGTAATGGTTCGCGAAACCCAGGGCGACGACATTGCCGCGGCATGCGGACAACTTGCTATTAAGACAAATTAAAACCTTTCTTTTTAATTTTTTGTTACTTATTATAAGACCAGAAATAAAGGAACTATAATATGAGAAAGCTAATTCAAATTTCCTTTCTTCTTTATTTCTCTTTGTTAGCAATTAATAATGCACAACAAAATACATCCACTCCAAAGATTCGTTCTGTTGTTATTATGCCTTTTCTGGATGACCAGAATTACCCATATAATATGGATGTGATAAGAGAATCGTTTATCAAAGCTTTTTATCAAAAGGGTTTTGCAGTAGTTATGGACGATTCTACATGGTCAATAATTCTGGATCAGGATTTTAATCCTTCTAAACTTTTGAAGGAGGATGCATTATTAATTTCGGAAAATATTACTGTTGACCTGATAGTTTTTGGTGCAATTAGTATAAATCAATCGAAACAGAGAGGCGACTTCAACACTCCCAACCCAATTTCGGTAAGCATTTTAGATACCAGCAAAAAAGAGCTGATAATTAAAGAACGAATGGAACCACGCGAAAGATGGGGGTTAATGTGGAGATACTTTTCGTTTGATGATATGGCTCTCAAAGTTGTGAATCAGTTGGTTGCTATGGGATATAAATAAAAGGTTTTCTTTACCTTACTGCTGTTCGTAGTTATTTATGTTGTTAGTAAATTATTATAAGTTTTCTTACTACTTATTTCTTGATGATAAAACTTCAACAGCACAACCGACCAATTATTCATTTATTTTGGAACTAATTTTATTCAAAACCGATTTAGATAATTAATTGCTAATTAGTTTTGAATAAATAATTATGCCCAGTAAAATTTCCCTTATCATGAAATTTCATATAAAAATTGTTGCCTTTACATTAATCATTGCTGCTAATCTAACTGCCCAGATTAATCGGGAATCAATTATTAATGGATTTATTTATGATGCCTCTAACCGTGAAGCACTCATCGGCGCAAACATTTATCTTAAGGGAATTAATATCGGAACCAGTTCCAATTCAAGCGGATTTTATGTTCTACCAGTTACAAATCCGGGTACGTTTGAACTTGTCGTAAGCTATGTTGGATATAAAACTTTCCAGCAAAATGTAACTCTCACACCATATCAAAATAAGCGGATAGACATTTACTTAAATCCCGATGTAATACTTGGTGAAGAAATAGTTGTAACCGGAGATTCATCGAGGACAATAGAGAAACTATTTAACAAACCAGTCTCCAAAGTAGATCTATCACCTGTTCAGCTTAATAAAGTTCCACAGGTAGTAGAATCGGATCTATTACGAACATTACAAAGCTTACCCGGTATAGTGCCGGTTTCGGATTTTTCATAGGCAATATATGTTCGTGGAGGAACACCGGATCAGAATTTATTTCTACTTGATGGAACAGATGTTTATAATCCGGAACATGCATTCGGCCTCTTTTCTACATTTAATATGGATGCAATAAAAAAAGTTGAAGTATATAAAGGCGGATTCAGTGCAGAGTACGGAGGACGGCTCTCATCGGTTATTAATGTTACTAACAACGATGGCAACAGAAATAAATTTGAAGGCAAAGTATCCTTAAGTTTATTAGCACTTAATACAACTCTTCAAGGTCCTATCGGAAAATTCGGTTCATTATCGGGTTCTTTAAGAAGAACATATTTCGATCAAACTCTCGGTAAAGTTATTGATGAAATACCCGATTACTATTTTTTAGACGGCAACTTAAAAGCGTTTTTCGATATCGATGAAACAAATAAACTCATTATAAGTTTTTACGGGGGAATTGACGACCTCAACTTTACATTAGATAAAAACCGTCAGGAGTCTCTGGGATTTGATTATGTATGGGGGAACCAGACCGGAAGTATTAACTGGCGATCAATCATTTCCCCAAAATTATTCGGAAATTTCTGGATTACAGGAAGCAGATTTTTTTCCGACTTCAATTTTGACGATGTCGATTTTAAAGAAGAAAACGTTATTCGAGATGTTACATTAAAAGGCGCACTCGAATATTTTTTTGATGACCACTGGAACTTCAATTTCGGGTTTGAACAAAAAAATGTTAGCGGCGGATTAAAACAAAAATTTACCGGCGGCAGAGTTGATGTTTCCAAACATAGAATTCTTTATACTCTCTACTTAAATAGCAAATGGAAACCGAATCCGCTCTGGGATATTGAATTCGGTTTGCGAGCAAATTATTTTGATTCGGATAAAGATTATAAAAATCTTGATCCCCGCCTCTCAATTAAATACCGATTGACCGAAACCAGCAATTTGAAGTTTGCTACAGGAATTTATCATCAATATGCAAATAGAATCCCACGCCTATTCTTTGTAAGCATCTGGACGAGTGCAGACGAGTATGTTAAAGGTTCATCGGCTTCACATTTTATTCTTGGATATCAAAGAGAGTTGACTAAAAATATCGAATTCGAAATTGAAGGCTACTATAAGAATTACACAAACATCTATTCTTATAATCCAACTTTTCTTGCTGATATAAAACCCGACACTTATACTGAAGATAATTTACCGTTATTCAATTCCAGCAGAGGATTATTTAATGAAGGAAGCGGAAAATCATACGGAGTTGAATTTCTTGTAAGAAAAGATGTTGGAGCAATAACAGGATGGATAGCATATTCACTTGCCCGAACAGAATTTACGATCAACCGTGTTAATAAAGAAAATCCTTTTACACCGCGTCACGATAGAACCCATGCAATAAATATTGTAAGCAGCTTAGATCTAAATAACTTTTTTAACGAACTATCGGGAAGGCAATTTGTAAATTACGACAAGAGATGGAATCTCGGCTTAAACTTTACTTTCTTTTCAGGTCAACCGATTACTTTACCATCGTCTGTTTATTTCATAAATCAATTTCCGGATTGGGAACCGAGTAACAATAGTCTAACAATTTATCCATCCGGTATCAACGAATTCAGACTTCCATTTTATGCACGTCTGGATTTAAGTTTAACCTACGAAATAAATTACAAAGGTTGGTCCTTAGCACCTTATCTGCAAATATTTAATCTGCTTAACAGAAAAAACGTTTGGTTCATTGAATACAAAAACGAACTTAAGAACGGAACAATTTATCAGGAAGTAAATAACATAACCATGTTTCCTATTTTACCAAGTATTGGAGTTAATGTTAGATTTTAATATGAAGAGTACAATAAAAAATATTTTCTTCTCCATGGTTTATATAATATTGGCCTTAATAGTATTTTCGTGCGGCGAAGGCGTTGTAGAAATCGGGCAGAATACTTACATCCCAAAAATTGTTATTGAAGGATATCTATTCCCTGATCAGAAAGTTGAGAACATTAGAATAACTAGAAACTTCCCGTTAAATACACGTCCGGATTTAAAATCATTAATTCTATCGAATGCTTCGGTTATAATAACGGACCTTCAGAACAACCGGAAATATCCGCTTACTTACAATCCGCAGAAACTTTCATTCGAATACAACGGAGTTGACCTGAGAATTGATTTCAATAAATCATACAGGTTGGATGTAACAGCAGATATTGAAGGAAGAAAATTATCAGCCGGATCAATAACTACTGTTCCTAAAAAAGGATTCAAAATTCTGAAGAATGAATCGATACTGGATTCGATGAAATATAGGGAACGGGACTCAAATGGCAAGATTAAGCAATTTAAAGTTGCATTCACTCCTTCATTAGACAATTCATTTTACAGCATTTCAATTGTTGCTCTCGATGCAACAATAGAATCTTTTATTTACGATAATGCTTATTTTGAAATAAAACTTGATGACCTTAAGAAACAGTTCGACCGTTATAAGTATCAATCCAAATGGCTGCAGCATGTTAAATCGGACGAATCAAAAATCAACTACAATATTGAGTGGCTCGATACATGGTTCTACGGTTCATACCGTTTAGTAATTTATGCTGGCGACGAAAATTACAGACTCTTCTTTCTTACTTACCGCAACGTTCAGGAGTTTGATGGCAATTTCCACGAACCGAGAATTAATATTGATGGTGATGGAATTGGTGTGTTCTGTTCTGTTGTTGCAGATACTGCTTACTTTAAAGTGCTTAAATAAAAATCTTTCAGTATCTTTCAACCGGATTTTTACAATTAATTTATTGTAGAGGGGATACAATTATGGCTGCCCGGCTTAATAAATTTTTTCTGATTTCAATTCTACTTTCAACTGTTCTGCTAATACAATGCAACAAAAGTGAATCCACGGATAAAATAGAAAAGAAGGATGTCAAGATATATCTGGTTGCTTTAGAAGGAACAGAGCTAAGCGGTAAATTAATCGGCTGTAATGATGTTCTTGTTCCAAAAGAAATTACAGTTAAAGCCGAAAAATCCGTACTGGAATCGACATTAAGTGAATTAGTTGATTTTAAGTCAACAGGTGAACTTCAAAACTATGTACGTGGACCAGCTTTAATGTTAATACAGGTTACAATTGCAAATGGAATTGCCGATGTTTATCTGAAAGGTGATTTTAATATTTCTGGCGCTTGCGATATTGCCAGAATTAAAGAACAGATTTATGAAACACTAAAACAATTTCCAGAGTACCGGAAAATAAATATCTTTATCAACAATCAGACCCTCGATAAATATCTTGATATTGCCGGAGCTACTTTTTAGAGAGCAGGAAAATTTAATATGGCTTGGATTTATATTCTTATTGCTTCCATTTTCGAAATATCATGGGCGGTTGGACTAAAATACAGTCAGGGCTTTACAAAGTTAGAACCAACCATCTTAACAGTAATTACGATGATTTTAAGTTATGTGTTCCTTGCGATGGGAACTAAAACTCTTCCGATAGGAACTGCTTATGCTGTGTGGACCGGAATCGGAGCAGTTGGAACTGCAATTTATGGAATTTTGTTTTTTAATGAATCTAAAGACATACTTAGAATATTTTTTATTTTTTTAATTGTAGTTGGCATAATTGGTTTAAGACTTACCTACAAAACCACAGCATAATTCATATATGAAAAAATTATCCCACGAAGAAATTTCCCGCAACAGAACTTCTCTTGATAAATTAGATAATGTAAAAAAGATGCCTGTTTATGTTATTCTAAATAGTATAAGAAGCAGTTATAATGTTGGCTCAATTTTAAGAACATCTGATGGTGTAATGATTGAAAAATTATATTTATGCGGATATACTCCAACACCAGAGAAAAAGGAAGTTATTAAAACAGCGCTCGGTTCTCAAAACAGTGTTAACTGGGAATACACCAAAGATCCCAAAGAAGTAATCTACTCGTTAAAAAATAAAGGAATTAAAATCTGCGCTCTCGAATTAACCGATACAAGCATTTCGTATTACAATGTATCTAAAACAGACTTTCCGCTTTGTTTGATTGTTGGGAATGAAATATCCGGTGTCTCACAAGAATTGATTGATCTATGCGATTTTTCGATCGAGATTCCTCAGTTCGGAATTAAACAATCGTTAAATGTTGCTGTCGCCTATGGTATTGCCGTTTTCGATTTAAGAAGAGTATATGATACAAAATAAGGTCCTATTTTAGAAGGACCATCTTCTTAATCATTTTATAATTTTCGGTATACAAACTATAGAAATAAATTCCGCTTGATAAACTATTGCTCTTAAATTCTAATGTATAGTATCCTGCTGACTTTACTTCATCTAAAAGTGTTCTCACTTCCTGCCCAAGTATATTGAAAACTTTTATTGTGACTCTTTCATCTTTGGGCAATTGATATTCAATTTTTGTTGTTGGATTAAACGGGTTGGGATAATTCTGCTCAAGCTTATATACTGTTGGAATTGTGTAACCGATCAGTATCTCTTTTTCTTCCATTATCCCATTGGCTCCGGTTACAATAAATTTCAATGTGTCTATTTTATTTGATGTAACTTCTCTCTCTACATCAAATATAAATTCTGTTTCTGCTCTCTTTTCAATTTGTTTAATCTGTTGTTCTGTCTTTCTGAAGCGCAATGATGAAATTTGGTTTGCCAGATTAACTCTAATTCCATTTATTGTTTCCTCATTGCTCGCGTTTTCTATTTCGAGTATAATTGAGTTCCCTTTGCTGCCCGGCTCTACTTTATATACTGTTTGACCAATATTAATAATTGCAGTAAGAAGAAAAACTATAAGTAGTTTTTTCATATTACCTCCTTTCGCATAAAATGACTTCTTTGATTGACCATCGGTTCACTTAAAGGTGAATTGTTATTGTTGATATCATCCGTATTAATTTTTGACGGTGAAGGTAATCTCTCAAGAATATATTGAGGATAGTAATACAAAAATTTGTATGCATCCTTACTTACGTATTTGGGGTAACTCCCGGCTGAATCTGAATAGACCTGTTGTATGCTTGTTTGAAATGATTTGATCTGTTTATAGCAATTAACGGAGTCGGATGAGCTCAAGTAATTCTGTGCTTCTTGTATTTTGCCTAAAAGCTGGTTCTTATATCCTTCATCTTTTAGCCAGTTATAGCTGGATGATTGGTTATTGTAAGAGATTAATGTATCAAGCAACTCTTCAATTTTAACATTACTGCTGGGTATAACTGGCAAGAATCTATTTAATAACTTTGAATAATAGTTCTTAATCAATGGATTTAATTCAGTGATATTCTCATTACTAATAAAATTATAATCCTCCACAGACCCATAATTATTTAATAATATTCTAGAGCTTATTTGTTTTATATATGTATCGGATTCTTTTTTTATACTCTGTTTTATCGCATAGTTTATATCCCTGGATTTATATTTCAAAAAGTATTTATTCAAAATTCTAAATCTAACTCGTGTTGAATTATCATTTGAAAAAGAAACTATTAATTGACTTATTGAATCAGCACCATAACAATCTTCATAATAGAAAATAGCCTCTAGTCTGACATTTTCATCATTGCTGTTTTTGATGTAATTCATTAATAGGTTTAAAGCTTGCTCGGAGTTTTCGGGATTGTTTTTTATTATTAAAGGTAATAATTGTATTATTAACTGAGGTCTTTTATTTTTACTAGCAAGGTCATAAATATAGTAAACTTTTTGAAAATCATTTTCAAGAAATAATACTCTAATTGTATATATTTTTGAAATTTCTAAGAGTCTGTTTTCAAGGCTATCTGTAATTTGCATACTGTCAAGTATATTCCAATATTCATTAGCATAATCTCTTGTAACTGATGAGCCATATTTTTGAAGTGCTAACAAGTACTCCGCTCTATAAAATTTATCAATTAACCAAAAATCTCTTTCTAACACTTGCTTTGACTCGGGTACATCATATTTTATAACATCATATATTGCCTCTATGTAACCTTTATTCGATACATCCTCAAGCCTTCTTAATATAGTTTGCTTTTCCTCAAAAGATAATACCTGTGCATAAAGAACTGTATTAAACAATTGTAACAGTAGAAAAAACATTGAAAACTTCTTCATGTTAACTCCTTTGTTTAATTACAATCCAGTTCGTAAACATATTGTTTAACAATTTCTTGGATTCTTGGATCGTCTTGAATATCTTGTTCATTATTAAAATTATTTAACAACAGCCACTCTTTATTAACTAAGGAAATTAAATTATCAATTATGTTCTGCCTAAAGTAACTACGAGCAATATTTTCAACTTCTTCTTTTTTATTATAATCAGAACATCTTAAGAGATAATTACTCATACGTTGGTAAATATTATTTTCCTCTATTATTCTACTTACTAATTCGATAAGTTGCTCAACGTGAATCTCTTCATGCTTCAATGCAATTTCAACGATAAAATACTGACCTGGCTTTCTGCTTAAAGTTCCAAGACGAAAAAAATCCTCTTCGGCAACCAGACAATCTGAAACTGGTATCTCTTTAACCTGAGATTTGTTAAAAATATATTTGTACTTACCTTCTCTTAAACAAAAAACGGATGAGTAATTAAGACTATTTCTAATATGGAATTGCCACCTCTCCCAAATTTGACTATAACAAGCCTCGATACTAAAGTCTTCTAAAAATCTATAAAAATAGGGTAAAGTAATTCCGTCTTCAGTAAAGTATTTAATGTTATTGCATTCATTTGTCTCGATTTTATTTATGATAATCTCCTGACTAATCAACTCATCACATCTCGGTGCATCAGAACAATCATTGCTATTGCCAATCAATATCTTCCCTATTCCCCATAAATTATTATCATTGTACATTCTTGTTCTAATTGTCAATCTATTATAAAATTACCCTGGAAATATTTTTGATATTAACTTTTTTATCTTTTCCTCAATCATTAAAACGTAAACTCTATCAAAGGATTGGTTAACAAATTCTGTGTCTTATCCTGCTGCTGTGTTCCCACTATTGCTCTAAATGTTAAATTGTTGGGTAATAATTCTTTTGTTGCTTCTCCGTTAATTGTTATTCCAAAGTTTCTCCATGCACCGGCATAATATCTTACCGTTGCATTGTTTATAGGTTGATTCTGGTTATCTCTTACTCTTACCCGGCATAGAACCGTATTGAATGTTACTACATTCGACGTTCCTGTGTTTTGTGATTTATCCAATGATACGTATTCATGTGTCATTCTAAAGGAATAATTATTCGGTAATAATTCAAGGTTTGCTATTCCACCTACGGTCGTTCCAAATGTCCGCCATCCGCCAGAGTAATATTGAACAGTTCCTTCTCCCATTAAATTATTCTGACTATTCCTTAATTCTACGGTTGTGTTTACTGTCTGAAATACTACTGTTGGATTTGTACCGATGTTTTGCTGTTTGTCGTTACTTGCAAAAGCATAATTCATTCTAAATGAATAATTGTTTGGCAGAAGTTCTTTGGTTACTTCTCCGTTAATGGTTGTTCCAAAATCTCTCCACGCACCCGAATAATACTGAACAGTTCCTTGATCAATGAAATTGCCAAGACTATTTTTTAGTTGAACTATTGCATTAACTGTTTGAAAGACTACAGTGTTGTTAATGCCAACATTTTGCTGCTTATCATTTGAAGCAAATGCATAGCTCATTCTAAAGGAGTAATTATTTGGAAGAAGTTCTTTAGATACTATTCCGTTTTGTGTTGTACCGAATTCCCTCCATCCGCCGGAG
>JBBIHP010000018.1:0-33461 GCA_037446915.1 Ignavibacteria bacterium | reverse complement strand
TCATAATGGAATAATTGAAAACTACGTTTCATTAAAAAACGGATTATTAGAAGAGGGTTATAAATTTGTTAGCGAAACAGATACAGAAGTATTAGCTCACCTAATTGACCACTATCTTAAAATAAAAAACGATCTATTCCAGGCTGTAAGGTATGCTTTGAATGAAGTTGAAGGCACTTATGGAATAGCTGTTATCTATAAAAATGAACCAAATAAAATTGTTGTTGCCAAAAAAGGTTCTCCGCTTGTAATTGGAATTGGTAAAAACGAAAACTTTATTGCATCAGATGTTAATGCTTTGATCGCTCATACGAGTCAGGTCGTATACCTTGAGGATGGCGAAATAGCAGAAGTATTTAATGATCATTTTCAGGCAAAAACAATTCTTGATGTAAATATTAAAAAAGAAATTCATGAAGTAGATGTAAGTATAGATGAGCTTACCAAAGGCGGCTATGCACATTACATGCTTAAAGAAATTATGGAACAACCGGAATCTCTATACAATTCCATGAGAGGAAGACTTGTTTCTAAAGAAGGAATTTCGAAATTAGGCGGATTACAGGGTTACGAAGATAGAATTGCAAATTCCGATCGTATTATTATTTCTGCTTGCGGAACATCATGGCATGCTGCATTAGTCGGTGAGTATATGATGGAGCAATACACTGGTATTCCGGTTGAAGTTGAATATGCATCGGAATTCCGTTACCGTCACCCTATCATAACCTCAAGGGATACAGTATTTTTTATTTCGCAAAGCGGTGAAACTGCTGATACACTTGCAGCATTAAAGGAAGCTAAGAAGAAAGGTGCACTATGTCTTGGCATCTGTAACGTTGTTGGCAGTTCGATTGCCAGAGAAAGTGAAGCCGGTGTTTATATTCACGCCGGACCAGAAATTGGTGTTGCTTCAACAAAAGCATTTACTTCTCAATTACTCGTCCTCTCTTTAATAACACTTCTAATAGCGCGTAGAAAGAATCTTAATCAACCTGAAGGACACGAGATAATTGAAGAGATGCAGAATTTAACAAAGAAGGTTGAAGTAATACTAAAACAAAATGAACTGATAGAAAAAATAGCCGATAAATATGTTGATTGTAGAAACTTTTTATACTTAGGAAGAGGTTATCACTTTCCTGTAGCTTTAGAAGGTGCACTTAAGTTAAAAGAAATTTCATATATACATGCAGAAGGTTATCCTGCTGCAGAAATGAAACATGGTCCGATCGCATTAATCGATGACAATATGCCGGTTGTGTTCATTGCTACTAAAGATTCAGTTTATGAAAAAGTTGTTAGTAATATAGAAGAAGTTAAAGCAAGAAAAGGAAGAATTCTTGCAATTGTAAATGAAGATGATAATCAAATAGAAAAACTTGTAGATCATGTTATTAAAATACCAAAGACAATTAATATGCTTCAGCCGATATTAAGCGTTATTCCTTTACAATTACTTGCATATCACATTGCAGTAAAGAAAGGATTAAATGTTGATCAACCAAGAAATTTAGCCAAATCAGTAACTGTTGAATAACTAAAAAGAGGTGATTTATGATTCGTAGAAACGTCCTTATTATGGGTGCTGCCGGGCGTGATTTCCATAACTTTAATGTATTTTTTAGAAATAACGAAAGTTATAATGTAGTTGCTTTTACTGCCACACAAATTCCTAATATTGATGGTAGAATTTATCCTCCTGAACTTGCCGGAAAACTTTATCCGAATGGAATTAAAATTTATGAAGAATCAGAACTGGTGGATTTAATTCATAAGCTAAAAGTTGATGAAGTTGTTTTCTCATATTCTGATGTTCAATTTGACTATGTAATGACTAAGGCATCAATTGTAAATGCTGCGGGTGCCTCGTTTAGATTAATGGGCGCCGCAGAAACAATGATAAAAAGTACCAAACCCGTTATATCTGTTCTTGCTGTTAGAACCGGTAGTGGCAAATCTCAAACTTCCAGAAAGATAGTAAACCTACTTCAAAGTGCAGGTAAAAAAGTTGTTGCTGTAAGACATCCGATGCCTTATGGCGATTTAGTAAAACAGAAAGTTCAACGCTTTGCATCATTCGAAGATCTCGATAAATATGAATGTACAATTGAAGAAAGAGAAGAATATGAACCGCACGTAGCACGTGGTGGTGTTATTTATGCTGGTGTTGATTATGAAGCAATTTTAAGAGAAGCTGAAAAAGAGGCTGATATTATTCTCTGGGATGGCGGTAATAACGATATGTCTTTCTATCAATCCGACTTAACATTTACTGTTGTGGACCCACATAGACCGGGACACGAAATGAGATACTATCCCGGTAATACCTCACTTAGGTTAGCCGATGTTGCTATTATAAATAAAATCGATTCTGCAAGTCCGGAAGGAATTGAAGAAGTAAAGAAAAATATTCATGCTGTTAATCCTTCTGCGTTAGTAATTGATGCGGCATCTCCAATTACAGTTGATAAACCTGAATTAATTTCCGGTCAACGCGTTCTTGTAGTTGAAGATGGTCCAACTCTTACTCACGGAGAAATGAAATATGGTGCCGGTACTGTAATTTCTCAAAAGTTAGGTGCAAAAGAAATTGTTGATCCGCGACCATTTACTGTTAAATCGATAACTGAAACTTATCAGAAATATCCTAACATTGGCGTATTATTACCGGCAATGGGTTATGGAGATCAGCAGGTAAAAGACCTGGAAGACACAATCAATAGTACTGATTGCGATTCAGTTGTAATTGGAACTCCAATCGATCTGGGACGTATTCTGAAAATAAATAAACCATCAACCAGAGTTATGTATGAACTTCATGAACTTGGTACAAATACATTGGAATCTGTTTTGAAATCAAAGGGACTTTTATGAAAAAAATTGCTGTTGTTGCTTTTGGCGGTAATGCTCTTCTAAGAGGTAATGAAGAAGGAACAATTGAGCAACAGGAAAAACATACATTAGATACATGTGAAAAAATAATCAGTTTAATCCGCAAAGGTTATGAACTGATTATTACACATGGAAATGGTCCTCAGGTTGGAAATATTCTTTTAAGGAATGAAGCGGGATATAATCAATATAAAATTCCAAAAATGCCTCTCGATATTTGTGTAGCCGATTCTCAAGGTGGAATCGGCTATATGATTGACCGGCAGATGCGTAATGCATTGAATAAAACCGAACTTAAAAAAAATGTTGTTGCAATTATTACCGAAGTACTTGTTGATATTCATGACCCGGCATTTAACAATCCTACAAAACCAATTGGACCTTATTACATTAAAGAAGAAGCCGACCTGTTAGCAAAAGCAAATAACTGGGTTTTTAAAGAAGATCCAAGAAAAAGGGGATGGCGTAAAGTTGTTGCTTCTCCTAAACCTGTTGACATTATGAATTATCAGGTTGTTCAGGATTTAGTTGAGAAAGGTCATATTGTTATTGCTGCCGGTGGTGGAGGAATTCCGGTTTATTTCCATCAGGATACAAAATATCTCGAAGCAATTGAAGCTGTAATTGATAAAGATCTTGCTTCTGCACTATTAGCACGATTAATAAATGCCGACCGCTTTTATATCATAACAGATGTTCCTAAAGTCTGTATCAATTTCAATAAACCCGATCAGAAAGCCCTGGATCATTTAACTGTGGCAGAAGCGGAAAACTATTATCAAAAAGGGGAATTCCCGGCCGGAAGTATGGGGCCCAAAATTCTTGCGGCAATAGAATTTGTTAAGAATACCGGGAAAGAAGCAATTATTACGAGCGAAGAAGAAATCGAAAAAGAAAATTCAGGAACGCTTATTACTTTATAATATTTTGTTTCGTTACTTTTGCAACCATAAATATTATTCTAAAAAAATTCTAAAATAATTACAGGTGTAAAATGGCAGTTAGTATGAACGGAAGAAGTCTGATTGAAATTCAGCATCTTACATTAGAAGAGATTTATCAGATTTTCGATTTAAGCAAAACTTTAAAAGAAGAAAGATTAATCGGTAAGAAGCATAACGTATTAGAAGGTAAAAAACTTGGTATGATATTCTCAAAACCATCAACTCGCACACGTGTATCCTTTGAAGTGGGAATTTATGAACTTGGCGGTGTCGGTTTGTATTTTAATCAGAATGATCTTCAGCTTAAGAAAAGTGAAAGTGTTAGCGATACGGCAAAAGTTCTCTCGCGCTATTTAGATGGTATTATGATCCGCACATTCGATCATCAGGATGTGATTGACCTTGCAAAATATGGTTCAATCCCTGTAATTAATGGTTTGACCGATCTTCATCATCCATGTCAGGTTTTAACTGATTTATTTACAGCGTATGAGAAGAGAAGGAAATTGCAAGGATTAAAACTTGCATACATTGGCGATGGAAACAATATGGCGCACAGTTTACTACAGGGATGTTCTAAAGTTGGAATGGATATAGCTATTGCGTCGCCATCGGGTTATAAGCCGCTCGATTTTGTAGTTAAAGAGTCGATGGAAAATGCTAAATACATGGGAAGTAAAGTTGAAATTTTAGACGATCCTATTGCAGCAGTTAAGAATGCAGATATAGTTTACACTGATGTCTGGGCAAGTATGGGTCAGGAAAAAGAAGCCGAAGAGAGAAAGAAAAAATTTGCCGGATTCCAGGTTAATCCTCAATTAGTTAAAAATGCAAAAGACGATTATATCTTTATGCATTGCCTCCCGGCTCATAGAGGTGATGAAGTTGTTGATGAAATATGTGATTCACCAAACTCTGTGATTTTTGATGAAGCTGAAAATCGTCTGCACGTTCAAAAAGCTATAATGGCTCTGGTTATGTAATTCAATAAAGTCCCGGTAATTTCTTATCGGGACTTTTTTAATAATTGGATAGATAAAATCATCCCGGTACAAAATGGAAAAATTTGATGGATTAGTTTCTCTCCTAATTGCATGTATAGAACTTCTATTTATTATCAACCTTTTAATTTTTGCAAAAAAGAATTCCGTTAACAAACTTATAATTGTCCAGGTTATTCTACTTTTCGGCTATCAATTATTAGAATTCCTTATTTGTTTTGTCGGACTCAACTCCCGGTTATTTGTTTACTTAGCGCTACTTGATATAACGTTACTTCCTCCAATCGGTTTATATACAGTTCTACTATATGCGGGTAAATTAAAAAACTATCACAAATTTATTTTTATCCCGGCAATATTTTTTATCATTTATTATCCGCTGGTTATAGATCACCTTGCTGTTACAAAATGTACGGTATTATATGCATCGTACTATTATCCACTTGGGCCATTATACGCAACGTTTTATTATTTGCCGGTTATCGGTTCAATGATAATATTAAATAAGAAGTGGGGAGCTGAAACAGATCCAGAAAAAAAATCTTTAACAAGAATTTATTTTTTTGGTTACATATTTACATTCATTCCATCCATGATCATTGCCATATTTTTCCCATCATTTGTAAATGCAGTAGAAAGCTTATTGTGCAAGATGGCTTTTATGTTAGCAATTCATTTCACATTTTTTGCACTTAAAAATAAAGGATAGAAGTATTAATGCAAGAAACTATTCTTAACATTTATCTGATAATTGAAAATGGTTTTATAACTTCTTATAGAGCTATCTCTTATTCAGTTGAAGGTTCGGATGATAAAAAGATTAGTTTCTTAAAATCGAGAGCTAAAGAAGATTTTAATTCATCAGAAGCATTCGACGCACCCCAAAATAAGAAACAACATTTTATGCCTTATTCAAAATTTTCAAAGTTGGAATCCCAAGGGATGCAATTCCAACTTTTTGAAAATATTTTCAATAAGTATCAAGTACCTCAGAATCCACTTATATGCGTAACACCTGTAGTTGACGGAATCGTTTTATCCGATTAAAAAAACCGATAGGCTTTATTGCTTTTTTACTTTTCGAGATATATCTTGACCTCAAACTTTAGGAGAAAAAAATGCCTCTTTATAAAGACTTCAAAACCATTCCACAATTATTCAATATTATAACACAGGAATTCGGAAAAGGTAAAGAACGACCTGTGCTTAAGTATAAAGTTGACGAGAAATGGCTCGATATTTCATACGATCAACTTTATGAAGAGACTGTAAACCTTGCATGTGGACTTGCATCTCTTGGTGTTAAAAACGATGATAAAGTTTCTATAATCGCAGAAAACAGACCCGAATGGGTTTACTCCGATATGGCAATTCTTGGTCTGGGTGCAATTGATGTTCCACTTTATCCAATATCTACTTCAGAAACTATTGAGTTTATTTTGAATAACTCAGAATCAGTTGGAATGATTGTATCTAATAAATTCCAATTGAATAAGGTTCTAAAGGTTCGTGGAAATTGTCGCAATCTTAAATTCATTATTGTAATGAATGAAGGTGATAAAGGGAATGAAAAAGATGTCTATTCAATGGCAGATGTTCAGAAGTTGGGAAAAGAATTCAGGAAAGAGCATCCGAACTATTTTAATGAGAAGTCTGCTCTCTGTTCAGAAAATCAATTGTGTACCATCATTTATACTTCCGGAACAACTGGCGAACCGAAGGGAGTAATGCTTACACATAAAAATATTGTTTCCAATATTAAAGCTGCGCATGAAATTTTTAATATGGGTGAATCTGATATTTTTCTTTCCTTCCTACCATTATGTCATATATTTGAAAGAATGGGCGGTTATTACACGGCATTCTCTTGCGGAGGTATGATTGCATATGCAGAAAGTATTGAGAAAATAGCAAACAATATGGCAGAGATAAAACCTACAATAATGACTGCAGTTCCACGTTTATTCGAAAGGATGTATAGCAAAATTAAAAAGAATGTAGAAAGTCAACCTGAGAAAAAACAGAAAATATTTAACTGGGCAATTGAAACCGGTAAAGAGTTTCAGATTGCAAAAAAATTGGGGCATCCAATCCCAATTATGCTAACATTAAAAAGAAAACTTGCAGATAAATTAGTCTTTGGTAAGTTGAGAGAAAAAACAGGTGGAAGATTAAGATTTTTTATCTCCGGAGGTGCAGCTTTATCTAGAGAGCTTGGAATTTTCTTTGAAGCTGCGGGAATTCTAATTATTGAAGGATACGGCTTGACAGAATCTTCCCCGGTTATTACTGCAAACCGATTAAATGATTATAAATTTGGAACAGTAGGTAAACCAATGCCGGGAGTTGAAGTTAAAATTGCAAAAGATGGAGAAATACTTGCCTACGGACCGAGCATAATGCAAGGTTATTACAAAAATAAAAAAGAGACCGAAGAAACAATTAAAGACGGATGGTTACATACCGGTGATATTGGTGTATTTGACGCTGAAGGATTTTTAATTATAACCGATAGAAAGAAACATCTCTTTAAAACTTCTGGCGGAAAGTACATTGCACCAACGCCAATTGAAAATATGTTCCTTGCAAGCAAGTATATTGATCAGTTCGTAATTATTGGCGACAGAAGAATGTTCATCACTGCTCTTATCGTTCCTGATTATGAAGCACTAAAAGAATACGCCGATGCAAATAGGATTCAATACAGTAATTTAGACGAACTTGTGAAGATGAAGCAGATATATGAATTACTTGATAAGGAACTTGGAGAATTCCAGAAGAAACTTGCTGCGTTTGAAAGGATTAGAAAATTTGCAATACTCGATAAACCTTTTACAATTGAAGGCGGCGAACTTACCCCTTCATTAAAAGTAAAACGTAAAGTTATTGAGGAACGCTATAAAGATTTAATTGAAGATATGTATAAGGGTATGGAAGGATAATTTTTAAGTATCTTGCTCATGATCCTGATCATGATCATGAGCAAGATTTATTTTGTTTCAGTTACTTAAGTAGCTTACCAAACAAAGTCAGATACATAAATTTATAAATATCGGTATTATCAATAGAACCTTTCACATATTCGGAATTCAAACCGGCAGCTCTTACTAAAACTGAACCACAAACATCATCAGTTGTTGACCAGCTTATTACAAATGGAAATGTCCTCCCGAATTTATCCGGTGCTGATCTGAAAGGAAAAGATTCACTTCCGTTTATACCATCATAAGGAGCGCCGTTTGGAGCAAGCTTTGGAAGTGGCTTATCAAACGGGAAATAATCTTCTGTGTAACTAATTGCTTCCATTCCTCCGGCTTCGCTATCGGAACAGGTAATTAAAAGTGTATTCGGATTTGAGTTAATAAAATTCATTGCTACGCCTAATGCATCATCAGCACGTTTTAATGCCTCAAGCATCCCTTTAGCATTATTCTTATTCCCGAAATTATCTGTTCCTTCTTCTTCAATAACTAAAATAAATTGCTGATTATTTCTCGATAATATTTTAATAGCGGCTTCAGTCATTTCTGCTAATGTTGGAGCTTCCGTTTTAAAGTTCTCAAGATTCAGTTTAGCTTGTTCTTCTTCGGTTTTATCGTTAAATGTATCTTCCTCAGCAAAGATTCCGAGAAGTTTATTTACATCAGGGCTAATATTTTTAAGCTGCTCGCGAGTATATACAATTTTATAACCAAGCTTTTTTGCTTCATCAATCAGGTTGAGTCCGTCAGTTCGCATTCCTTCGCTGCAATAAAATCCTTTTACACCCCTGGGAAGCAACCATTCTTCACCGCCATACATTATCACATCCACTCCAGATAAAATAGTCTGCCTTGCAATTTCCTGGTCTTCCTTTCTGGCATTTACAGATGCAACAAACGCTCCTGTTCCCGGTTCAATAATACTTCCGGAATTAACCAAGCCGGTTTTAATTCCCGATTCCATTGCTTCCTGAATTATGCTCATCTTTTTACCGGAGCGTGCTGTTGGAATCTGGTGATTGTCATCCATTCCATAAGCACCAACGCCTACTTTAACTCCATAGGCGTGAATCGTTCCACCGCCGTTTGATGTTGCTGTCAAAGAATTTGTAAGGTGCCCCAAGTAAATACCAATGTTTGGTAGATTATCCCAATTTAATTTGTTATCGGGACCAACATAAAGCATTCGTGTCGCATTCCATGCTGCTAATGATGTTCCATCGGGATGAATAAAAATTACATTCCCTTTTTGAAATCCGGATGAGGGCTGGGCTTTTATTTCTTGAGCCGAGATTAAACTGCAAATCAGAATAATTATGACAAGTTTCGATGTTAAATTCATTCTTGGATGTCTCCTTAATTGAGAGGTGCAAATTTATTCATTTTTTTAGAACTGATAAATTTTTTTTGATAATAAATTATAAACAGTTCAACCGCAGCATTAATTCACAAACTTCTCCTGTAAAGAGTTTAAAAACCCATTTTTTCTTATATTTGACCTCATTAAAAACAAGAGTGGATAAGTTTTGGGCAATTCAGCTAATACCAATAAAGAAAAAGTTTTAGTAACATCTGCATTACCTTATGCAAACGGAAGAATCCATCTTGGTCATTTAAGTGGTGCTTATTTGCCGGCAGACATTTATGTGCGATACAAAAGATTAAATGGCGACGACATAATTTACATTTGCGGTTCCGACGAACATGGGGTGCCGATAACGATTACTGCCGATAACGAGAAAGTATCTCCCAAGGTAATTATCGATCGGTATCATGAATTAAACAGGTTGGCTTTCGAGAAATTCGGAATGAGTTTCGATATCTACTCAAGAACAAGTCTTCCAATTCATCATGAAACAGCCCGGGAATTTTTTAAGACATACTTCGACCAGGGTTTATTAGTTGAAAAAAAATCGTTCCAGTTTTATGATGAAAAAGTAAAGATGTTTTTGCCGGATCGGTATGTTGAAGGAACCTGTCCAAGATGCGATAATGAAGAGGCACGAAGCGATGAATGTGAAAAGTGCGGATCATTATATGAACCTTCAGAATTAAAAAATCCGAAAAGCAAAATTTCCGGTGAAACACCTGTACTCAAAGAAACTTCTCACTGGTATTTCCCGCTGGGAAAATTTCAGGAGAGATTGGAAAAATATGTTTCGGAAATGAGTGAGAAATACGGCTGGAAAGAAAACGTTCTTCAGTATTGCCGCGGATGGTTTAAGGAAGGATTAAAAGACCGTGCTTATACAAGGGACCTTGATTGGGGTGTAAAAGTACCTGTTGATGGAGCTGAAGGTAAAGTACTTTATGTTTGGTTCGAAGCCGTACTCGGTTACATCTCGGCTACAAAAGAACTTTCACAAAAGAGAAACGAGCCGGAACTATGGAAAAAATTCTGGCAAAAGAACGATACAAAATATGTCGCATTTATTGGTAAAGATAATATTGTCTTCCATACAATTATTTTCCCGGCAATGTTAATGGCATGGAACGATATTCAGAATGAAAAATACATCTTACCGCAAAATGTGCCGGCTAATGAGTTTCTAAATTTTGAAGGTAAGAAATTTTCTAAATCGCGCGGATGGGGAGTTGATGTACTTGAATTCCTCGATCTCTTTCCGACTGATCCGATTCGATATACATTAGCTGCTAACCTTCCTGAGAATAAGGATACAGATTTCTACTGGAAGGAATTTCAGTCCAGAAATAACGGCGAGTTAGCAGATATACTGGGTAATTTTATTAACCGGACTTTCACATTTGTATTTAAACATTTCGAGGGAAAAGTTCCGCTGTTTGGTAAACTGGATAAGATTGATGAAGATATGATAAAATTGATTGACGAATATCCTGCTAAAGTTGGTGAACTTATTGACCGTTATAAAATAAAGGATGCTGTTTTTGAAATGATGAATCTGGCAAGAGCCGGCAATAAATACTTTAATGATTCTGAACCATGGGTTACTGTAAAAAAGGATAAAGAAAAATGTGCTACTTCATTAAATATTTGTCTCAATTGTATTTATACTTTAGCCGAGTTATTCGAGCCGGTCATTCCATTTTCTTCGGAGAAGATTTTTAAGATGCTTAATGCAACAAAATGTAATTGGAGTTCAAGCGGCAGTCTTAATTTAAAAGAAGGTCATTTACTCGGTCAATCTGAAATTCTTTTTACTAAAATTGAAGATAAAGTAATTGACGAGCAGATAAATAAACTTGGTAAACCCGATGGCGAGGTAAAACCGGTTGATGAAGAAATTACCATTGATGATTTTAAGAAAGTAAAACTTAGAGTTGCGGTTATTAAGAATGCTGAGAAGGTAAATAAAAGTGAAAAACTACTGAAGCTGAGAATTGATCTTGGCAATGAAGAAAGACAGTTAGTTGCCGGAATAGCAAAGAGTTACGAACCGGAACAGCTAATAGGTAAAAAAGTAATGGTAGTAGCAAATCTAAAACCCGCAAAATTATTTGGATTGGATTCACAGGGTATGGTGCTTGCCGTTGATACATCGGAAGAAGGAAAAGTTAAACTTATCGAGATCGATAACAGCGTATCTCCCGGTACATTAGCAAAGTAAATGAATTATGGCGGCGAAATATGAAAAAACAATCCAGATCACTGCTTAACCGGACAGTAAAAATCTCTGCTTCCGATTTTGAAAAATATTCCGTCAATTTAATTACGGTTAATAAGAATGAGTCCGTTTCTAAAATAATAAATAAAACAATCTGCCAGGATGTTTTTGATGTTATCGACTATTTGCCAGAAAATTTTGTTGACTTGCTGATTGTTGATCCGCCTTATAACCTTTATAAATCTTTCAACACACTAACAGTAAAAGCTATCTCAATAAATGAGTATTCTGAATGGATTAATAATTTTATATCCAGAATAATTCATACACTAAAAAAAAATGCTACAGTCTATTTTTGCAGCGATTGGCGCACATCTATTTCAATCGGGCATATACTGGAAAAATATTTCTATGTTAGAAACAGAATAACATGGGAGCGCGAAAAAGGACGAGGCGCTAAATCGAATTGGAAAAATAATTCTGAAGATATTTGGTATTGCACTCTCTCCAGAAAATATACATTCAATCACGATGCCGTTAAGTTAAACAGAAAAGTGATAGCACCTTACAAAGATAGTAATGGTCAACCGAAGGACTGGTCGAAAAATAGTAATGGGAATTTTCGATTAACTTTCCCGTCAAATATCTGGACTGACATTTCAGTTCCGTTCTGGTCGATGCCGGAGAATACAGATCACCCGACTCAAAAACCGGAAAAGTTAATTGCAAAACTTATTCTTGCAAGTTCTAAAAAGGGGGATACAGTTCTCGATCCGTTCCTCGGTTCCGGAACAACCTCTGTAGTTGCCAAGAAACTTAACAGGAATTATGTAGGGATTGAATTAGATAAAATGTATGCTTGCCTTGCAGAAAAAAGATTGGAAAAAGCCCAAATTGATAAGAAAATCCAGGGTTACGACCATGGAATTTTCTGGGAAAGGAACACAATGCCTTTCAAAGTTGAATAATGAGAGTAAATTTAGATTTTCTTGTTATTTTTACACTTCGCATAACAAATGATTAATTGATTCTTAAAAATTGACGGAGGTTTATTAATGATTTTTAGAAAGCTTCTTTTATCGCTTCTGCCGTTATCCATCTTAATTGTTTCATGTACATCCGAACATTCTAAAATTGTTGTTGCCGAATATGGTAATTATAAAATCTATCTGGATGAGTTTGAAAAAGCCTATGCAAAGAATACAGGTGGAGTAGAAAAAGCTAAGACGGATTCTCAGGATGAACTGAAAAAATTTCTTGACCTCTATGTTAATTACAAAATGAAATTGCGGGACGCCGAAGTAAGAGGTTTTACAACCGATCCTGATATGCTAAAGGAATTATTCGATTATAAAAAGAATATCGGCTCAACCTTATTTCTTGAAGACCATCTATACGAACCGGCTTTGAAAAAAATGTACGAAAGAAGAAAAACAGAGTTTAAAGCTGCACATATTATGCTTATACCCGATTCTACAATGAATGCTGAGGAAACTGAAAAACTCGGTAATGAATTAATTGAAAGGATTAATAAAGGGGAAGACTATGCTAAGCTTGCCGAACAATATTCAAAAGATACTTATACTAATAAAAGGGGAGGAGTAGTCGGATGGGTAACATCGGGTATGATAGTTGTTCCCGAAATTGAAGAAGCAATCTACACAACCGAAGCGGGTAAAATTTATCCTAAACTTATAAAATCGAACTATGGGTATCATGTATTAAAGGTATTGGAAAAACAACACCGTAAAGAACAGGTTAAAGCTCAACACATAATGGTTTCCATACTCGATTCAACCGGGAAAAAGGATTCTACAAGAGCCTTAAAGAAAATTTTGGATATCGAGAAAAAACTTAAAGAAGGTGCCGACTTTAATAAATTAGCATTCGAATACTCCGAAGATAAAATGACCGCAAAACAATTTGGTGATTTAGGATTCTTATCCCGAGGAAGGATCGATCCCAAATTTGAAGATGTATTATTCAGTACGAATGTTAATGAAATATCTCCAATTATTGAAACAACAATTGGTTACCATGTAGTTAGGGTAAACGAAATTTCTCCTTACCCATCATTTAAGGAGAGTGCGGAAGAATTAAAAGATATGTTTATAAGAACATACTTTAAGCAGGAGTATGAAAAACTTCTTGATAGTTTGAAAAATAACTATAACTATAAAATGAATGAAGGTATCTATCAGAAACTTATTTCTTCTGCAAATGAAATACGAAGCGGTAGAAACTTTGAAGCAACCGAATACAAAAAATCCCTTGGTCCAGAAGTTCTATTTACTTTTTCAAATCAATTTTATACTGTAGACTCACTAATGTCATATATCATCAGGTCAGAACAGTATAGTCACAGCCTTCTTAATGCTGAAACTATTAAGGATATTTATACCAATTACATTGATGATATGATATTAAAAAAGAAAGCAATGGAATACGATAAAGAGAGTCTGCAATTTGCATCACTTATGGAAGAATATGAAAATGGAATTTACCTTTTCAAATTACTTGAAGAAGAAGTATGGACCAAAGTTGTGGTTGATAGTTCGATGATTCAAAACTATTTTGATCAACACCGGGAAGATTATAAATGGAAGGACAGGGTTGAATTCAAAGAGATTTATACATCCACGGATTCTTTGATTAACTATTACTATTCACTGGCTCAAAGCGGAGACAATTTCGACAGTCTCCTTGTTAAGTATTCGCAAAGATTGGGTTATCAGGATGTTCCCGGCTATTACGGATTGGTTGAAATAGACGCAAATGATCTATCGAAAAAAGCAAACTCGTTGAAGAATATTGGTGATATATCGGAACCATTCCGTTTCCAGGACGGATGGTCGATAGTTAAACTTATTAAGCGTGAAGATGCACGGCTTAAAAACCTGGAAGAAGTTAAAGCTGAAATTGCAAGTCTGCTTCAGGAACGTGAAAGTAAGAGACTTGAAGATATTTATATCAATGGTCTGAAGAATATTTATAAACCAAAAATCTATTATGATGAGTTAGGTAATGCATTTAAGAATTAGTCCGGTATTATTTTTAGCCACGCTAATTTTTGTTAGCTGTTCGGACGAGGACAGGACATCCAGGCATCTTGTTAAAGTTGGGGATTCTGTTCTAACAGAGGAAAATTTAGAAAATGCTTTAGGCGATTTCCGAAATCAATCAAAGCTCCGTGAAGAATTCATAAATGATTGGGTTGAAAAGGAAATCCTTTATAAGGAAGCCCGCGATAATGGCATTCTGGATTCTGATGAATTCAACCGTATATTAGAAAATTCCCGAAAGGAACTTGCTGCAGCAATTGTAATTAATAAATACCTGGAAGAAAATAAATATGAACCGGGCAGCGATGAACTAAAAGCTTTTTACGAAAATTTTAAACAGGATTTTGTATTCACCGAGGATTATTTTAAAATCAATACTGCTTACTTTAATAACATTGAAACGGCAGTAAGATTCAGAAAATTACTGGTTGAAAGCGATTGGAAAAAAACTCTCAATTCATTTAGGGGTGACGAAACAATAATTAATGAGCAATCTGCTCTTTTAATACCTGCACATAAATTTAAACCAGTTACTCAATACAAAGTTGTTACGAATCTCTTAGCAAATGAGGTTAGTATTGTTTTACAGGAAGAACCACAAAAATTTGTAATTGTTCAATTAATTGAAAAATTTGATAAAGGGACTCTACCTTCATTTGATATGATTATCGAAATTGTAAAAGACAGGTTTATGATTCTTAAAAACAAAGAACTTGTAAGAGAATACTTAAATAAATTAATAGACGATCATAATATTGATATAAAAAGGTACACAGAATGAAATACATTATTAGTTTTTTATTACTTACTGTTTCTCTCTTTGCTCAACAGGTTGGCGATAAAATTGTTGCCGTCGTTGATAACGAAATTATCTTAAAATCTGATTTAGACTTCAGAGTTTATTATGAAACTTCACAGAGAAAACTTAATCCTCAGGATCCGCAGATTGTAAAAGCAATTCTTAATCAGTTAATAGAAGAGAAACTGCTTTATGCTCAAGCGGAATTGGATTCCGTTACTGTCACAGACGAGCAGGTTAATCAAAGACTGGATTATCAAATCAATATGTTAATGCAGCAGTTTGGGTCTAAGGAACGACTGGAACAGGTTTATGGAATGCCACTCGAAAAAATTAAAAGGACTATTCGGGAAGATATTAGAAAAATGGCAATGTCGGAGTTTGTTAGAGAAAAAAAGTTCGCCGGTGTTCAAGTTTCTCGTTTGGAAGTAGAAGATTTTTTTAATACCTATAAAGATTCGCTTGGCATTGTACCGGAACGATTCCAGATTTCGCATATATTCCAGAATCCTAAAACAGGTGAAAGAATAAAGCAGAAAGCAAGAGAAACAGCTGCTATGCTGTTGGATTCAATTAAAAAAGGGGGCGACTTTGCACAGTTAGCCCGTCAATATTCTAACGATCCGGGGAGTGCATCTCAAGGAGGCGACCTTGGATTTGTTAAGCGCGGCGTCTTCTATCCGGAATTTGAAGCTGCTGCATTCGCTCTTGCACCAAATCAAATTTCTGGAATTGTTGAATCTCCTGTAGGGTACCACATTATTCAATTACTTGAAAGAAGAGGGGAATCAATTCATTGCCGGCATATTCTAATAAAGCTGAAAGCTGATGACGCAGCCGACCTTAAAGCTATTGAATTTCTTAACGACATTAGAGATAGTATTATGCGTAAGGTAAATACTTTTGAATACTACGCTAAGAAATACAGTGATGATAAAGAAAATGCAAGATTCGGCGGTGAGCTCGGAACATTCGAGAAAAATCAGCTCGATAAATCTTTACTCGATGTGATTTTCAAAATGAAGGAAAGTGATATCAGCTTTCCTAAAAGACTTGAAATAGATAATAATGCTTATGGATATCATATTGTAAAGCTTATTAAACGGACTCCCGAACATAAAGCCAGTATTGATGAAGATTTTGCTGAGATCAAGCGTCTGGCAGAGTATTACAAAAAACAGAAATTATATGCTAAGTGGATGGATGAATTGAGAGAAAAAATATACTGGGATATTCGTCTTTAAGATTGGTAATAATTAATTTTCTAATTATTGTAAAGAATAAAAACGGGGTTTAAGTGCCGAATAGTGATGTTGAACTTGTTGAAAAATTATCGGTTGCTGTAAAAAATATAAAGAAAGAGATCGCTAAAGTAATTATCGGTCAGGATCAAATAATTAATGATCTTTTAGTTGCACTTCTTTCACGCGGTCATTGTCTTCTAATTGGTGTTCCGGGGTTAGCAAAAACCTTATTGATAAAAACTTTTTCAGAAGTCCTTGATCTAAAATTCAACAGAATACAATTTACTCCGGATCTTATGCCCGGTGATATAACCGGAACTGAAATAATTGATGAGAATCCAGTTACACACAATCGAGAATTCAGGTTTATCAAAGGACCAATTTTCGCTAACATGATTTTAGCCGATGAAATAAACCGCACTCCACCTAAAACACAATCAGCACTTCTTGAAGCAATGCAAGAATACAAAGTAACCGCTGCCGGAATTACACATAAACTGGAAGAGCCATTCTTTGTTCTTGCAACTCAAAATCCAATTGAGCAGGAAGGAACTTATCCGCTTCCCGAAGCACAACTCGACAGGTTTATGTTTAACCTCTGGCTCGATTATCCCGGCTTTGAAGAGGAGGTTGAAATAATAAAACAAACAACAAGCGATTATAAACCAACACTTCAAAAAATTATCAAAGCTGATGAAATGATTTCCTTCCAGGAATTAATTAGGCGTGTACCTGTTGCAGATAATGTAATTCAATATGCAGTGAGTTTTGTAAACAGTACCAGACCAACAAACGGAAATACTCAGCAATTTGTTAAAGATTGGATTAGCTGGGGTGCCGGACCGCGTGCATCCCAATACCTAATTCTTGCCGCAAAAACTAAAGCTGTAATGGAAGGTAGATTTACTCCTTCAATTGATGATGTAAAATCATTTTTGATTCCTGTATTGCGCCATAGAATTATTCCAAATTTTTCTGCCGAATCAGAAGGAATCAACTCGGTCGAAATTATTAAAAAATTATCCTGATATTAATAGAAAGTGGATTCAATTATAGATGAAATTAAACTTACTTTCTTGCATAATAATATTTCCATTCCTTATTACCTTTCTATTTATAACCGGTTGTACGAATAACGAAAATGAAGATAAAGCACCTGTTGAAAATATTAATTCATTCGGATTAGCTGTTGATTCATTAATAGAAGTACACGGTACTATTAACTCAGGTGAAACTCTGGGAGATATTTTAACACCACATGGTGTTTCTGATAAGAAGATATTTCAAATTGCAGAAGAATCACGTGAAATCTTTCCTGTAAAAAGTTTCAGAGCCGGTGATGAATATTATCTTTTCGCAAAGTGGGATTCAACAGAAACCGTTCATTACCTGGTTTACGTCCGTAATCCGATTGAGTATGTTGTTTTCGATCTTAGAGATAGTGTAAAAGTTTATCATGGCAAAAAAGAAGTAAGTATAAAAGAAAGAGTTTTTGCAAGCAGCATTAAAAATTCTTTATGGCAGACATTAGAATCGCAAAATGTAAATCCGGAAGTTGCTGTAAAATTATCCGAAATTTATGCGTGGCAAATCGACTTTTTCAGAATTCAGTTGAATGATTCTCTAAAAGTTGTTTACGAAGAATTATTTGTTGAGGGTAAGTCAACCGGAGTTGGAAAGATATTAACCGCGTCATTCCGTCATCGGAACGAAGATTTTTTTGCTTTCAGATTCGAGAAGAATGACGAAATAGGATATTACGATGAAAAAGGGAACAGCTTACGTAAAGCATTTCTTAAAGCTCCACTTAAATTCAGCAGAATTTCCTCCCGCTTTTCTATGAAAAGATTTCATCCTGTCCTTGGAAGATATAAAGCTCACCTTGGAACCGATTATGCAGCTCCAACAGGAACACCTATTATGACTGTTGGAGATGGAGTTGTAACTGAAGCAAGTTATACAAGCGGTAATGGTAATTATGTTAAGGTTAGACACAATGCAACTTATACTACGCAATACCTTCACATGTCTAAATTCGCAAAAGGGATTCGTCCGGGTTCAGCAGTTAAGCAAGGTCAAATTATCGGTTACGTGGGCAGTACCGGCCTGGCTACTGGTCCTCATGTATGTTTTAGATTCTGGAAAAACGGTAAACAGGTTGACGCACTAAGAGAAAAATTACCAGCCTCTAATCCGGTTGCAAAAGAATACCGTAAAGATTTTGAGCAGGTAAGGGATTCTTTGATAACAAAACTTATCCAGAACCCTTTAACAAGCAACTAATTCGAACTACTATTCAAATGCTTTCTTAATAATTTCCTCTTGAGAAATCTGAAATTTCTTTGATGAACCGCTTGCCGGACTTGGACTTTCCTGACGTCCCACAAACTCTAATTTCAATTTATCCGGAATAACCTTAATTAACCTTGGAAAAAGAAAATTCCATGCACCCATATTTTGTGGTTCTTCCTGAACCCATCTTATCGATTTAGCATTGGGATATGTTTGTAATAATTTATTAAATAGCTCAGAATTAAATGGATAGTACTGCTCAATCCTTATAATTGCTTTGTCATCATTTTTATTTATTACTCTTAAGTTGTTCAATTCATAATATATTTTTCCGCTTGTAAGAATTACGTTGGTAACTTTAGATTTATCAGCAACATTATCATCAATAATTTCTTCAAACTTTCCATCAGTAAAATCGTTTATAGGCGATCTTGCTGCGGGTAATCTTAATAAACTTTTAGGAGTCAGAACAACAAGAGGTTTTTCGTAAGCTCCGTTTACTTCAGAAATGTTTTTATGAATCTGTCTCCTTAGCAAATGAAAATACTGTGCAGGTGTTGTGGGGTTACATACATACATATTGTTTTCTGCACATAGTATCAGGAACCTTTCTAATCGTGCACTGCTGTGTTCCGGTCCCTGTCCCTCCTGACCGTGAGGTAGTAACAATACAAGATTATTTGGCAACTGCCATTTTGTGTATGAACTGACTATAAAATTATCTATGATAACCTGAGCACTATTAGCAAAATCTCCGAATTGTGCTTCCCATATTACTAAAGCGAGCGGATCAGAAATACTGTATCCAAATTCAAATCCTAATACAGCTGCTTCCGAAAGTAAGCTATCGAGCGCTTCAATTTTTGCCTGACCTTCTTCAATAAAATTATGAGGTAAAACTTCTTCTTCAGTATTCATATCAGTAAAAATTAAATGTCGCTGACTAAATGTTCCGCGTGCACTATCCTGACCACTGAGTCTGACCGGGCGTTTTTCAGTTAAAAGAGTCCCGAATGCAAGAGCTTCTGCAAATGCCCAATCAATTTGAGTATTACCTGTTAATAGTTCTTTTCGCTTTGCAATATGTTTACTTAGTTTAGGATTTAGTGAAAAACTTTGCGGGAATTGTGTAATCCCTTTTACAACTTTCTTAAGCTCATCAATAGATACTTTAGTTTCTGCTTTTCGATCGAAGCCATCATAATAGTCTGTGGAGTAGGACAGAGGTCTATCCGGTCTAAACTTTTCCGATTTCTTTTTAGTTTCTTTAAGTGCTTTTTCAAGCAAATCGTAAATATGATTATCAAGAGTTTCTATTTCAGTTTTATCCATAATCTTAGTCTTAACCAGTCTCTCCTGGTAAATCTGTTTAACTGATGGATGCTCTTTAATTTTTTTATACATCAACGGTTGAGTATAAACGGGATCATCACCCTCGTTGTGGCCATGTCGTCTATATCCGAATAGATCAATTACAACATCCTTGTTAAATTTTTGGCGGTATTCATATGCAAGCTGTGTAACCCAGAGTGATGCTTCGGGATCATCACCATTAACATGGAAGATAGGTGACTGAACCATTTTAGCAACATCGGTTGCGTAAGGTGAAGAACGTGCATCTTCCGGTGGTGTTGTAAATCCAATCTGATTATTTACAATAATGTGAATTGTTCCACCGGTGCTATAACCTTTTAATTGAGATAAGTTTAGAGTCTCTGCTACAACACCCTGACCTGCAAACGCAGCATCGCCATGAATAAGCACAGGAACATACTGATTTTTCTCAGTGTCGTTATTTCTTGTCTGTTTAGCACGGATTATTCCTTCAACAACCGGATTAACCCATTCGAGATGAGAAGGATTTGATGCTACAGAAACCTTTATTTCGTTTCCACTGAATGTCTTATAATTTCCTGTTGCACCGAGATGGTATTTAACATCACCCGTTCCTTGGGGACTTTCGGGATCCATTTCGTCTTCAAATTCGGAAAAGATATTATTATAACTTTTGCCGATTATATTTGATAATACATTTAATCTGCCGCGGTGAGCCATTCCTAAAAACACTTCTTTAACATTCTGCTCGCTTGCTAAATTTAATAGATAGTCCAGCACAGGTATTAATGTTTCTGAACCTTCAAGAGAAAAACGTTTATGCCCTATAAATTTTGTATGAAGAAAATGTTCGAACGCTTCTGCTACAATTAGTTTTTCCATTATTCTTTTTTTGATCTCAGTACTATAGCCCGGCTTATTTCTAATCGGTTCCATTCTTTGTTGAAGCCAGAGTTTTTCTTCAGGATTCTGGATGTGCATATACTCCACACCGATCTTTTCGCAATAAGTCTGATGAAGAACGTCAAGAATCTGCCGTAGAGTACCAGTCTGCATTCCCTGTAAATTACCGGTTATAAAATGACGGTCATAATCCCAGATTGTAAATCCATGGTTAGCAGGATCCAATTCCTGGTGAAAAGATTTTGGAGGACTGAGCGGATTTAAATCTGCAATTAAGTGTCCGCGCACTCTAAACATGTTTATAAGTAATACTATTCGTGCTTGTTTCTCAATCTCTTCGATGTTATCGATTTTCGAAAACCGTTTTGAAAGTGAATCGAGGTCCCATCCAACCGCTTTCTGTGGAATTTTTAGATCCTCAAATAATTTGCTGTAGAAATTATTTTCTCCAAGTAAAAGGTTATCAATAGTTGCAAGAAAAGCGCCGGATTCCGCACCTTGAATAATTCGATGATCATAAGTACTGGTTATATTCATAACCTTACCGATACCAAGAGATGCTAATGCAGATGGATGCATCGCTTTGAATTCAGCCGGGTAGTCAATTGCACCAACGGCAATAATACAACCCTGACCGGTCATCAATCTGGGTGTTGAAGAAATTGTTCCTATACCACCGGGGTTTGTTAAAGTTATAGTAGAATTTTGAAAATCTGCCGGTTCTAATTTGCCACTCTTGGCTTTATCAACCAACTCATCATAGGCATCAAGAAATTCTCCAAAGTTCATCGTCTCGGAACGTTTAATATTAGGAACAATTAAAGAACGCGTTCCGTCTTTTCGTTCGATATCAACAGCAATTCCAAGATTTATATATGGCTTCTTAATTAAACTTGATTTCCCATTAACGACTCCGAAAGAATTATTCATATTCGGAAATTCTTTAATTGCCTGAACAAGCGAATACGCAATTAGATGTGTAAAAGAAATTTTTCTTCCGCCGGTTCTCTTCAAGTGTTGATTGATAATAATTCTATTCTCTTCAAGAAGCTTAACTGAAATGGTTCGTAACGATGTTGCAGTAGGAATTGTTAAACTACCGGTCATATTTTCAATAATTTTAGCGCCCACACCAACTATAGGAATAATTTCATCATCGGGTGAGATGTCAAATGTTTCTGATACAACAGGAAGAGTTGATTCTTTTTTCTTTGCGGGTGTTTTTTCAGAATCCTTATTACCGTTTGATCTGATTCCGCCGGTTAATTGATCGAAATAATTTTTCCAGTAATCGGAAACCGAATTTTGATCTTCAAGGTATTTTTCTAGTAAGTCGGATACAAATCCAAAGTTATATCCGAAGTGATTAAATAATTCTTTATGATATTTAGTAATGTCCATATTTCCTAGATAATTTATTATAAAGTAGTAACATAAAATCTGATTGAATCGTTCGATTTGAAATGGAAATTAATTGTTGTTAATAAATCGGAAAATATTTTTCAGTTAAACGATGATATTCGATTGAGGACTAAAAAATCTTGATATCAAACAAATAGTTTTATATGTTTGCAAAACTTAAAAATGGAGTAAATAAAAAATGAAAGCAGAGTGCCCGGTTTGCGGTGCTATGATTGAATTACCCGAAGGTACTGTTGTTGGTGAACTTATTGAATGTCCCGATTGCGGAACCGAATTGGAAGTAGAATCTCTCAATCCTCCTACAGTTAAAGAAGCTCCACAAGAAGAAGAAGACTGGGGTGAATAGTTGATCTGGGTTTTAGATTCAACATTAAGAGAAGGCGAACAAACCCCGGGAGTCTATTTCGATAAGCACATTAAACTCGCAATCGCATCACTACTCGATGAAATCGGTGTTAATATTATTGAAGCCGGTCATCCAATGGTTACCCCGGAAATCCATGCTGCAGTAAAATCAATTGCACAAAAAGGATTTAAGTCAATTGTTGGTGCTCATTCCCGTTCATTAAAGAACGATGTTGATCTCGCTTTAGAATGTGGTGTCGGTTTCATTGGAATATTTTATTGTGTCTCCGATGAAAGACTGGCGAATGTTTTCAAAAAAGATCTTGATGATGCAATAAAGCAGATTACCGATGTAATTAAATATGCAAAAAATATAAAACCCGATCTTTTAATTAGATATACACCCGAAGATACTGTCCGTTCACAATTTGAAAATGTTGTTAAAGCTGCCGCTGCTGCCGTTGCAGCCGGTGCTGATATTATTAGTGTTGCAGATACAACCGGTTACATGGTTCCAGGAACCGACCGAAGTATGTACAACTATATTTCAAAACTCAAAGATGAATTGGCACAACGAAAGCTATTTCCTAAGATTGCAGTTCATTGCCATAACGATAGAGGTTTTGCTCTAGCAAATGCGCTTGATGCTTACCGTGCCGGTGTTGATGTTATTGATGCCGCTGCATTAGGACTTGGCGAAAGAGCTGGTATTGTAGACCTTGCACAATTATTAGTTACACTTACAGTTGATTATAATGAGAACCGATGGGACCTTAAAAAAATTACAGAGCTATATGATCTGGTAAGTAAACATTCGGGAATACCGATACCGGCTAATTATCCTATTACAGGTAAAAATGCTTTTACACATTGTGCCGGAGTTCATACGCATGCCGCTTCAATTAATCCAATGCACTACGAAAGTCTGCATCCTGATATCTTAGGACGTGCAAGAAGTTTTGCACTCGATCATATGTCGGGAATTGCATCTCTTAGATATGCACTCAATTTAATTGATGAAAATAGTTTAGATGAAGATCATCAACAGTCTGTTCTTGCAGAAGTGAAATCAGTTGGACAGCGGGGCAGAACTGTTGACCTGGAAGAATTGAAACATATCGTTGATGCAGTTAAACATCACAAAACCTACGCTAAATAGAATCTTTTTTTTAATAGAACCCCGGAGGATCTTTAAATGAAAATAGGATTGCTTCATTCATTGCTACGTAAAGATGAAAAATTTTTAATTGATGAATTTGCTAAAATCAAAGGTGTTGAACTCGTTCTTATCGATGACCGTGAAATTACATTCAATTTAGGTAAAGATAAGTTTGATGTTGATGTGCTTGTTGAAAGATGTATTAATCACTCGCGCGCTTTGCACGGTTTAAAACTCTTTGAAGCAGCCGGAATAAAATGTGTGAACTCTTATAATGTTGCAACTATTTGCGGTGATAAGCTCCTCACTTCAGCAGCTCTGTCCGAACATAATGTCCCTCAACCGGAAGTTAGAGTTGCATTTACAGAAGAGTCGGCTCTTAAAGCAATTGAAGAAATGGGTTATCCGGTTGTTCTTAAACCGGCTGTGGGATCGTGGGGCAGACTTCTATCTAAAATTAACGATAAAGATGCTGCTGAAGCTATACTTGAACACAAAACTGTTCTCGGTTCATACCATCATTCCATTTTCTATATACAGAAGTATGTTGAAAAGAAAGGGAAAGATATCAGAAGCTTTGTTGTTGGTGATAGGTGTATTGCTGCAATTTACAGAACATCTCCTCATTGGATCACAAATACCGCACGAGGCGGTGTTGCTACTAACTGTCCTGTTACAGAAGAACTGAATGATATTTCTGTCCGTGCTGCTCGAGCAGTTGGCGGAGGCATTGTTGCTATTGATGTTTTTGAAACTGAGAGGGGATTGATGGTTAACGAAGTAAATTATACAATGGAATATAAAAACAGTATTACAACAACCGGTGTAAATATTCCTCAGAAAATGGCTGAATATATTTTACAAGTGGCTGAAGGGAAATAATGGAAAAAGTTAAAGTATCTATTGTTGGCGGATCAGGGTACACCGGCGGGGAATTAATCCGGTTACTTCTATTCCATCCGCATGTCGAAGTTGTCGAAGTTACTTCGGAAAGTTATACAGGAAAATTTGTTCATAAAATTCATCCTAACTTAAGAAAATCGTCAACACTCAAATTTATTTCCGCATTAGAGCTACTACCATGCGATCTACTCTTTTTATGTCTTCCTCATAATAGTTCGCAAAATCAAATTGACCGATTCAAAAATTTAGCTCCGAGAATTATTGACCTGAGTGCCGACTTCAGATTAAAAAGTGAGTCGGAATATGAAAAGTGGTACGGACATAAACATGCAAGACCGGAATTGTTAAATGAATTTATCTATGGAATACCTGAATTACACCGGGAAGAAATGAAAAATGCAAAATACATTTCGAGTGCAGGTTGTAATGCAACAGCAAGTATTCTGGGGCTCTATCCGCTTTTTAAGAATGATTTAGTTGATGAAGAAAGGACTGTAATAGAAGTTAAAGCCGGTAGCAGTGAAGGCGGTAATAAAGTTAATGAAGGATCTCATCATCCCGAGCGTGCCGGAGTAGTAAGATCCTACATGCCTACCCAGCATAGACATACTGCAGAAATATTACAGGAGCTTTCGTTTGGTAAAAAAATAAATGTTCATTTCTCTGCTACTGCAATTGATATTGTCCGCGGTTTACTTGCAACATGCCATGTATTTTTAAAGAAGAATCTTCAGGAAAAAGAGATTTGGAAAATATACCGCGAAGCTTATGGAAATGAACCGTTTATTAGAATTGTAAAAGAGAGTGAAGGAATTTACCGATATCCGGAACCGAAATTATTAAGCGGGACAAATTATTGTGATATCGGATTCAAGAAAGATGAATTTTCAAATCGGCTTGTTGTTATAAGTGCAATTGATAATTTGATGAAAGGTGCTGCCGGTCAGGCTCTTCAGGCATTTAACTTAATGTATGGATTTGATGAAAGAACCGGACTCGAATTCCCCGGCTTGCATCCAATTTAATTGAGTGGGGTTGTTAGATGAAGAGTATGAGCAAGAGCATGAACAAGATAATGAGCAAGAGCAAGATCATGAGCAAGATCATCAATCTGATTTAATTTTTGTCTATTATTAATTGAATAAAAAATGTGCCGACTACTTTATGTTAATTCAAATAAAGAGTTTGAAATTTCTGATTACCTAAACAGGTTCTCAGAGATTTCGAAAAATAGCCGTGAGTTTCAGGGACATGGCTGGGGCTGTGCTTACATTCAAAACGGAAAATGGAATTATTATAAAAATGTAAACCCGATATGGGAAGATAATTTTTCTAATTTAGGCAACTCAACAAGATTAATTGCACATGCAAGAAGTGCGTTTAAGGATGAAGGAATTGTTATTGAACACAATATGCCGTTTTATGATGATAATTATATTTTTGTTTTTAACGGTGAACTTCGCGGTGTAAAAATAAAAGAAGATGGAAGAATAGGGGCAGAAAAAATTTTTAATTATATAAAAAGATTTGATGACGATGGAATTGGTGAAGGAATTAGAAAAGGAACGGAAATAATTAAAAAAAGATCGGCTTACATAAGAGCAATGAATTTGATTATTGCTAATGATAATGCGGCTTATATATATACTCACTTTAATGAAGATGATGAATATTTTACTATGCATATTAAAAAATCGAATAATGAATTTGTTGTCTGTTCCGATCCGTTCATTGGTGAACTTAATTGGGAACCAATTGAAAATAATACGTTACTGGAGATTGCATGTATCTAATTAAAATCGGGGGCGGTAAAGGAATTAATCTAAAAGGGGTAATTTCGGATCTTGCTACGTTGAATGAAAAAATAATTATTGTTCACGGCGCAAATGCTGCAAGAGATGAGTTAGCAAGTAAAATAGGTTTTCAAAAGAGTGTTGTTACTTCACTTTCGGGTTACGATTCGGTTCTTAGCGATGATATTACAATTGATCTGATGATGATGACTTATGCCGGGTTAAAGAATAAACGGATTGTTGAACTTTGTCAGCAACATAGTATTAATGCAGTTGGTCTATCCGGACTTGATGGAAAAACTATCCAGGGCAAACGTAACAGTGGAATTAAAGTAAGAGAAGGCGGCAAGACACTTTTACTGCGGGACTTTTCCGGTAAGCCTAAATCAATTAACAAAGATCTTCTTAATCTGCTGCTCGATAACGGCTATACTCCTGTTTTAAGCGTTCCGCTTATAGATGAAAATAATTTTGCAATTAATTCTGAAAATGACGACATCCTTGCTCTGCTGCAATCTGAATTCAAAGCAGAAAAAGTAATTTCTCTTATAGAAGAACCAGGATTTCTATTGGATAAGAATGACCCATCAACACTTGTTTCCAACCTATCAAAAGAGGAACTTGAAGCAATGGAACAAAAAGTTGACGGAAGAATGAAACGTAAAATTTTAGCATTAAGAAAATTATTTGAATCGGGTGACACTACAGTAATTTTAAGCGATGGTAGAACCGAACACCCGATAATTGACGCACTCAATGGAAAGGGGACCATAATAAAATGATAGATTACAAATCATTAATCGAACAATATGAAGTTGATGTTTACCCGCGCCGCGATGTGGTACTTGTAAAAGGTAAAGATGCTCATGTGTGGGATGACAAAGGAAATGAATATATCGATATGGCTGCCGGAATTTCTGTTGCTAACATTGGTCATGCTAACAGTAAAGTTGTTGAAGCTATTTCCAGGCAAGCAGAAACACTTATTACCTGTCCCAATACTTTCTATAATGATGCTAAAGCTATTTTCCTCGAAAAATTATTCAGTGTTGTACCTAAAAATTTAACACGTGCGTTTTTGACTAATAGCGGAACTGAAGCAATTGAAGCGGCAATTAAATTTGCACGCCTTAATACCAAAAAGACTAAAATAATTGCTGCTATGAAAGGGTTCCACGGAAGAACATACGGTGCACTAAGTGCAACATATAAAAAAGAATATCGTGATGGTTTTGAACCGCTTGTACCGGGATTCGATTTTGTTCCTTATAATAATTATGAAAAAATTGTTCAGTTAGCAGATGATGATACAGCTGCAATTATTCTTGAACCAATTCAAGGTGAAGGCGGAATTAATATTGGTCAAATAGAATTTTTCCAGAAAGTTAGACAACTGTGCAACGAAAAAAATATTCTTCTTATAATTGATGAGATTCAAACCGGTTTCTGCCGAACGGGTAAATTATTTGCAATAGAACATCTTGGTATTGAAGCTGATATGATGACGCTTGCTAAATCAATTGCCGGCGGATTCCCGATGGGCGCACTTTTATGTTCCGATAAAATTGCCGTTGAAAAAAGTAAACACGGTTCTACATTTGGCGGTAATCCGTTGGCATGTGCCGCCGGAACCGCATCAATCGATTTTATGATCGAAACAAAATTATGGGAACAAGCCGAAGCTAAAGGAAAGTATCTCAAAGATAAACTCGAAAATCTTTCACTTTCTAAAGTCCGCGAAATTAGAATAGTTGGATTAATGATTGGTATCGAACTGAAAGAAAAAGTCCAGCCGTATCTTGAAGAATTGTTGAAAAGAAAAATAGTTGCATTACCGGCTGGAACTACTGTACTTAGAATGCTTCCGCCTCTTGTAATAAGCTACGAGGACTTAGACAAAGTAGCTAAGGAATTAGAGGACCTATTAAAATAATATAGAATTACAGCTAAATCCGGCTAAATTAATTTCTTAATGGTAACAAGATTCTTTGACTTTATAACCCCTTTTGGATTATTTTTCAATCCAAAATTATTCCGTTATTGATATGATTCTTAATTACATACCTATTTTTTTAGTCCTTTTAGTTGCAGCTGTAATTGCCGGGGCTATTATATATTCTTCAAAGTTATTTGGTCCTTACAGACCTAATAGAATAAAACAACTTTCCTACGAAAGCGGTAAAAATCCCGTTGGTACAACCCATGAACGTATCTCTATTAAATATTATCTGGTAGCAATGCTCTTTATCATTTTCGATATTGAAGTGATTTATGTTTATCCATGGGCAGTGCAATTCAAATCCCTCTATGCCGAATTTGGAATTTTTGCATTTATGCCGATGTTTATATTTTTAGTTGTACTTGAACTTGGATTCCTTTATATCTTCGCGAAAGGAGGGCTAAAATGGGATTAGAAGCTAAATTACAACAGGATGGATTTGTTACTACAACAATAGATGCAATTATTGCATGGGCACGTAAAAGTTCTGTATGGCCTATGCCAATGGGAATTTCATGCTGTGCTATTGAAATGATTGCAGCAGCAGATCCTAAATACGATCTGGCACGTTTCGGATCCGAAGTAATGCGCTTTACTCCTCGTCAATGCGATCTTATGATTGTTGCCGGAACCGTTACATATAAAATGGCTCAGGTTGTAAGAAGAATCTATGATCAGATGCCGGAACCTAAGTGGGTAATTGCAATGGGTGCATGCACTTCATCAGGCGGTATGTATCGATCATATTCAGTAGTTCAGGGTATTGATCAATTTCTACCGGTTGATGTTTATACTGCAGGTTGTCCGCCCCGTCCAGAAAATTTGATTAACGCTGTGATGACAATTCAAAAGAAAATATCTAAAACAAAAGCAAGAGATTTTCAGGATCAGGCTTTTGATAATAGTGTAATTACAAATAACTGATATGGATATGAAAGAAATTATAGTAGAAAAATTAAAAAAGAATTTTGGTGAATTTGTTCAGGAAGTTACCGATTTCAGAAACGATCTTTCGATTACCATTGCAAGTAATAAAATAGTTGATGTTTCAAAATTCCTTAAAGAAGATCCCGAACTTGAATTTGTTATGTGCAAAGATGTAACTGCTATAGATTGGGCTACACGCAAAAACAGATTTACAGTTGTCTATCATATCTATTCATTTAAGAACAATTATTTTCTGCGTTTAAAATCTAATATTGTTGAAGAAACGCCAGCTATCGATTCTGTTACATCTGTATGGCCAAGTTCTAACTGGTACGAAAGAGAAACATTCGATATGTATGGAATTGTTTTCAAAAATCATCCGGATTTAAGAAGAATGTATATGCCGGAAGGATTTCAGTATCATCCTTTAAGAAAAGAATTCCCGGTGTTGGGCATACCCGGTTCATTACCATTACCTGAAAAAATCTAATTATGGAACAGAGATCAGCCATATATACAGACGAAAAACTCATCAAGAAACTCCTTGAAGATAAAGACATTACTATTGAAGATGCTCTTGATAATGAGATGGTTATTAACATGGGTCCTCAGCACCCGGCAACTCATGGAGTTTTGAGATTAGTACTTAGATTGGATGGTGAAACAGTTCTTTCTGCTGTTCCTGAACTCGGTTATCTTCACCGCGGATATGAAAAGATGGCTGAAGAGATGAGTTATATAGAATTTATTCCTCATACTGATCGTCTCGATTACACCGGTACAATGTGTAACAATGTTGCTTATGTTTTAGCTGTAGAAAAATTGCTTGGTATAGAAGCTCCAAAACGCGCACAATATATCCGTATGATGATTGCAGAATTATCCCGTCTTGCTGCTCACATGATTGCAATCGGAACTTATGCAATGGATGTTGGAGCGGTAACAATGGTAATGTGGACGTTCAGAGAACGTGAAAAGATACAGGAAATATTCGACCGTCTTGCCGGTGCAAGATTCACTACAAGTTATACAAGAATTGGCGGAGTTGCTTCCGATGCTGATTCTGTAACAATCAAAATGGTACGCGATTTTTTAGATCAGTTCCATTCCGCTCTTGATGAAATGGATAAACTACTACTTGGTAATAAAATTTTTATTGATCGATTGGAAGGGATTGGCGTACTTTCTAAAGAAGATGCAATTGCTCTTGGTGTAACAGGTCCTAATCTTAGAGCTTCAGGTGTTGCTTATGATGTACGAAGAGCAAAACCATATCTATTTTATAACGAAATGGATTTTAATATCCCTACTTACACAGATGGTGATTGCCTTGCAAGATACTGGTTAAGAGGCGATGAAGTAAGGGAAAGCGTAAAAATCCTTTACCAGATTTTGGATAAGATGCCGCAAGGTGAAATTTTAGCAAACGAACCGAAGCATACTCTTGCTCATAAAGCTGAGATATATACCAAGATGGAAGAGCTGATTCATGATTTTATGATTATTAATTATGGAATAAATCCTCCGGTTGGGGATGTATTTTCCTCTGCTGAAAATCCGAAAGGGGAATTAGGATTTTATATTGTGAGTAATGGTTCAGGTCATCCATGGAAGATGAAGATCAGATCCCCTTCGTTCTGTAATCTACAGGCAATCACCAATCTTTGTAAAGGTGCAATGATTTCGGATGTTGTAGCTATCATTGGTAGTTTAGATCCTGTAATGGGAGAAGCAGATAAGTAATTTATAATCCTGATCTTGATCATAATCTTGATCCTGATCTTAATTGAATATTAACTATGACATTCAAATTCACAGAAGAAAATTTAGCAAGGATTGAAAAAGCCCGGAAAAAATATCCGACCGCTCTAGCTGCTGTTATGGATACAGTTTACATAGCTCAGGAACAGTATGGATATATAAGCACGGAAGTAATGGAAGAAATTGCAAATGTTCTTGGAATAGATAAAGTAAATGTACTTAGTGTTGTTACATTCTATACAATGTATCATACAAAACCGATGGGCAAATTTCATGTCCAGGTTTGCACTAATGTATCCTGTATGCTTCGCGGGTCTTATGAAATTTGGGATAGAGTAAAAGAAAAATTAGGTATTGATAATATGCAGGTAAGCGCTGATGGAAAATTTTCTCTTGAAGAAGTTGAGTGTATGGGAGCTTGCGGTTATGCCCCGATGATTGCAGTAAATGAAGATTATTACGAAAATCTAACCAAAGAAAAAGTTGAAGAAATTCTGGAATCCTTAAAATAATGGAAAGAATTATTCTACCCGGCATACCGAATCTAAATCAAATAGAAGTATACCTTTCTAACAGCGGATTTGAAGCTGCAAAGAAAGCATTCAGTCAAACTCCGGATGATATAATTGATCAGGTTAAAAAATCTGGACTAAGAGGTAGAGGAGGAGCTGCATTTCTAACTGGATTGAAATGGAGCTTTATGCCTAAAACAACCAATCTACCCAAATACCTTTGTATCAATGGGGATGAAAGTGAACCGGGATCATTTAAGGATAGACAGGTTTTTGAAGATAATCCGTTTCAGCTTATTGAAGGTGCTATAATCACATGTTATGCAATTGGCGCTAAGGTTGCGTATTTATATATCCGCGGAGAATACCATAAGTGGATTAAGATGATGCAGAATGCCATAGATACAGCTTATGAACTTGGATATCTCGGCGAAAAAATGAAATCGAAATTTGGTACTGAATTCAGTTGCGATTTATTTATTCATAAAGGTGCCGGTGCTTATATATGCGGGGAAGAATCATCGCTAATGAATTCTATAGAAGGTCATCGTGGTTATCCGCGTGTTAAGCCTCCGTTCCCGGCTCAAAAAGGTTTATGGGGATGCCCAACCACAATTAATAATGTAGAGACAATTACGAATGTACCTCCAATAATTTCAAAAGGATGGGAATGGTTCTCTAAAATTGGTGCACCAAAACATCCCGGTACATTGTTATATGGAATAAGCGGTCACGTTAATAAACCGGGTGTTTACGAATTTCCAACAGGAATGCTTTTAACGGAATTAATTAATGATGTTGCCAGTGGGGTTCCGGGGAATAAAAAAATAAAGTGTGTTATACCGGGCGGTTCTTCTATGCCTCCATTACGCGGAGATAAATTAGAAGGCGTAAGGATGGATGCTGAGTCATTAAAGGAAGTCGGCTCTGCTGTTGGTACTGCCGGAATAATGGTTATGGATGAAGATACAAATCTGTTGAAAGTATTAATCCGCATTGCACATTTTTATCATCACGAAAGCTGCGGTCAGTGCACTCCATGCCGTGAAGGCACCGGGTGGATGGAAAAAACGCTTCACAGAATTTTAGAAGGACATGGTACATCTAAAGATCTGGATTTACTTATAAGCGTTGCAAACAATATAGAAGGAAATACAATCTGTGCATTGGGTGATGCTGCCGCATGGCCGGTTAAATTTATGATTGAAAGATTCAGAGACGAATTTGAAACTTACGTTAAGAAAGATGTAACTATTCCGGTTCCTAATAAAGTCCACTCGATGAGGCAAACTGCTGTTCCCCTTGCAGATATACAAAAGTAAGCTTTACAAAATTGGTAAAAAGAAAGCCCCATAAAGGGGCTTTCTTTTTATTCGCTAATTACAACGAAAGAATATTTTTTAAACAATTCTTTTAAAGAAGATTCTTCACTTCGTTCTGAATGATAGAGTGAAAGGGAATGTAATGTGTCCAGATTCCGGCATTTGCCGGAATGACAGATAGTTCCGCATTCTTTTTTCTTTCTTCTTAATCTATATATTAATAAGTTGCAGAGGGTAGTGATTAAATTAATACAGAAACTGCAGACCATTTTGAAGTA
>JBBIHP010000017.1:0-34967 GCA_037446915.1 Ignavibacteria bacterium | reverse complement strand
TTAAATACTCTTGCCTGGAATGCAAGGTTAAGATTTGCAATCACATTGTAATCGGTAAGAAACTCAAATGTCTGTCTCTTAAAATCGCCAAAGCTTGGACTAATAGTTGCGGAAAGTTGTAATTTATTTTCGAGTAGTCTGTATCTTCCGCCAAGAGTTAAGGTAGTGTAATCAAAGGGTTCAAATTTAGTTTCTTTTTTTACTCGGTCATATTTTCTAAGCTCACTATTACTAAAAATAAGTTGAACAAAAGAGTTGAGATTAGAACTCCAATAACTATTCAATGATAAACTAAAAGAACTATAATCTGCATCAATTGGCCTGTAGCTTTCATCATCTCTTAATTGATTCGTATAAGAAATTGAAGTACTGTGCCTAATACCTGCAGTAAAATCATAAGATAATTGTAAAATAAATCGTTTTGTATTGTCATCAACAACAAACAAACTATCTCTACTCAAAATGTTCAACCCGTTTTTATTATCGGATTTATTGAAGCCAATTGTAATATTCGGAAAATCTGCTCTCGGGAATATTGATAACGAAGCGCTTAATGTATTGTATTTAGTAGTAGCCGGTTTTGTTTTTTGTAAATTGTCCTCAAGACTTTCGTATCCTACAGATAGAAAGACTTTGTTATCAAACATCCGGATCCTATCGACAATGTTAATACCTTTTAAGTCGGTCCTTACATACGATTGACCAAAAGAAAAATAATCGTTACCACGATAAATATATGAGGCGCGCAGATTATTATTAAGGTAATTAAGACTAAGTGCAGCTTCTCCGGCGATTGAAGCAAATTCCTGTGGATTCAACGGACCGATGTATTGATTAACCGTAATAAACTTTCCGAGAATATCTCTAATCGTTTTAACCTGGTCAGGATCGATATCATATAACCCGTTCGGACCGAAAATAGAATCGATTTGTGCATCGGTTAAATTTCCAGAAGAGATATCTTTATTGAACATGCTGAACGCAACCTGTGTAGTAAAGAGAACATTTTGCTCATCAAATGCAATTTTAATATCACTTCCAAGTACAACATTTTCCTGTGGACGGGAACCAAATTCGATAGAGCCGGTTTTATCTTTAGAGTGTAGATAAGTAAAACCAAGCTGGAAATTTTCACCGCTACCAAATGACGGACGCAATGCGAATAAATCCCTTTGAAAAGTACCTAAATTAACTCTACCGAAAGGTTTACCGTATTTTGCCGCACTTATTGGAATAATATCACTTCCAAGTGGAACCTGGTCTTTTGTATATGTCTGAAGTAAAGCACCTTCAATTTTTCGGTCGGATTCACCTACAGCTGCAGTAACATTAATAAACCCGAGATTTAAATAACCGCTGAATCCGCGTATCCGTTTTCCATCCATTATTAAACTTGGGAAACGTGGATATGTATCGCCAACTCTTAATTCCAGCCACTCACCGTTTTTTAATTGAGCCGAGTAGCGGTTATATGGTTGTAAATTACTCTTCTCCTCAGAAGTTAAATAGACATAACCATTAATTCTCCACTGGTCGTATGATGCATTAAAATCAGCGCTCAGGTTATTATACCAAGTTGAAGCAGTATTAAATGTTTCGCTTCTGGATTCGGCTCTAAGATTGCCAAGTGATTTCCATCTGGAACTTACCTGTTCTGCAACCGCCACTGACACAACCTGAAAAGTTTTGGAAATTGAGTGATATGAATTTCCATCTTTATCAAAGACATCAACCTTTAATAGTCTCGATCCGCTAGGGAGATTTCCTTCAAAACTTTCTCCACTTAAGACTATTAGTTCATTTGTAAATAATGCTAAACCGGTTACGTCTTCATTATTCAGGAAAATTTTTGTCTTTTTTATATCAACATTATCCGGTGCCTTAAAAAATGAAATTGATATAAGTAGATTTTCCTGAGAAAGGATCTCGCCATCGGATGGACTTAAAATAATTATTTCTTTATCCTTTTCGCTCGCACCCGAAACTGCAATTTGCAACGGCGTAATACCCTGTTCAATTCCAACCGGGTAGGTTTGTGTATTTCCATTTTTTAATGTGATAAGTAAATAATAATCGATGTACGGAGGCAGAACGTATTCAGCATCTATTTGAGCTGATGCAGTATTACCCGCTATCAACATTTCTATATTTCTGTATTCATTCTCACCGAATTTTTTGAAGAAAAGATTAATAGCAGAAATATTTTCTGTTGAAAAAAGTGTTGCAGATACATTAACCGGAATTTTATCTTTAGCATCGCCGATACGGACAGCAGAAATATAATCGCTTACCTGGGCTTCTATATTAGAGACTGAAAAAATTAATATAAGTGATATAACAATAAACTTTTTCATCACGCCCTCTATTTTCAATATTTATTTATTATTTATTTATCCTGTAAATATTCAATCTTTATATCACCATTTTTGGTTCTAATAATCACCTGTCTTGTTGAGGTGGATTTAGATGATTTGAACCGGGTGGAATCTTCCGCAGTAGAACTTGAAAGAGAGTAAGAACCATCCTTATTTACTTTCAAAGTATTACCACTACCAAGTGTTCCTTCTTCGCCGCTAAGAGTTTGAAAAGTTGCAGAGCCGGTATTTAAAAATATTGTGGAGGTTGTATCAATGTCGTTATGCTCAATAAATCCTTCGGTTCCTCTAATGGATGCTACTACTGTTGGTGTGGTAAACTTAAACTCTTCATCTTCAGCTTGTTTATTTACTTCGAAACCAATCGTTCCTTTATTGATAAAAGTATTCTTGCTCATTTTTTTATTTTCCGATTTACCATAGATATTAAGAATTGAGTTTTCTCTTACCCGCAATAAACCGGAACCGTCAATAAAATGAACAAGCGCCAGAGAGCTGGACCCTGTTTTTACCTGTCCCCCATCGCTAAGTATAAGCCCAACTTTAGCTTTAACCCAATCAGATTGATCAGGATTTGCACGGAATGTAACATCTTTAATTATTTTCTTAACTTGAAGAATAGGTGAATCCGAAGGCGGAGCAGTATTTTTCTCGGTAGAAAAACCGGTTAACAAAAAAACTCCAAGTGCCGTTAGAATAATTTTAGGATTTATCATTTCAAAACTCCTGTTATTATCATTTTGGAGAAAATGTTATTGAAATAATTGCACTGTTATCCTTCTCGAGAAAACCGAGTATCTCAAGAAAATCCGAAAAGCTTAATACATTCCCACTTTCATATGTAATTTGAATCTGCTCGGGTTGAATTTCTCCATTCAATAGTTTATCTCTAATTTCTTTACTGAATTGCGGCGGTAAAAGATTTGCTAATCTTATCAAATCCGGATTACCGATTCTTATAGTAGTAGTTTTAGCCCCTGTTGCATTTGTTTTGAACATAACCAGCGGACTATTTAGAACATTTCCGCCGCCCGGACCCTGAACAAATGCTTTAACAACTACAACAACATTTGTATCGGCTAATAATTCTCTTTTTAAAATGTCATTTAACCTGATTGAAGTAACAGTTCTAACATCGTAGTCATCAATTAATGGGTTTCCTGAATTAAGAGCTTCTTCAAGATTGAGTGCATTATCGGCTACATAGTTGGCTTTAATTTTATAACTTGTTACGCCAACTGAAGCAGTCCATTGTAAAATAATAGAACCGATATCATAGGAACTTCCATCAACAGGAAGAATTATTGAAGGAGCTGTAGGATTTAAGAAAGAAATCTCTTCATAGTCCTTCGAAATAAAATTTCCTCTTGGGTCTAACAATCTGAGTTCGATGCCCACTAATCCTGATGGTTTACCTTTCTTAATAATGTCCGAAGTCAGATCGGAATTAAAACTTGTGTTCTCAATTTCGATATCGGAATTGTTAATCTCATCATTAGAAAAGGTTCTTGAAAGAAATTTTTTAGTTCTAAACCGGAATAGTTCCTGGAATCCTGAACGTTCATCTTTTTTCCAGTCAACTTTACCTTCAACCATCACTTCAATTCCCGGTGGCGAAATAATTACCTGGATTAAACGCTGTGAAATATTTCTGCTGCTAGTAAAATCGAAAGCTGCAAGATCAATTGAACTTAACTCTGGAAAGATTATCAGGTTTATTGAGGCTTGTGCGTTGAGCCGGTAATTAGAGATTACCAGCAAAATTAGAATTACGGAAAGCTTAAAAATCTTTCGCATAATTTATCTCCACATTTACTGTGTCAATATTAATTAGAGGGATTATTTCGTAATAAAAGTAGTTATTTATTTCTTCTTACTCAAGATAAGTTTTCAAAAGATAAAAGGGGTTTGATACAGGATAATTGCAGAATTAATTAAATATACTAAAGGATTTGGTTATTGATCTATCTTTAACTAATGAATTGCACTTTGTATTAAAGTGCAATTCATTTTTTTACATGAGAATTTAATAATTTCTGAGAAGCAGATAACTAGTTAATCGGTTCAGGTTTCTGTGCGTTAACAAATCCGAATTGATGAGCCGGTTGAGCATCAATCTTAATTTCGCCAAATCTCGATTCAAACTTTTCAATATTCTCTTTAAGTGCTCTTAGCAACATTTTTGCATGTTGAGGGGTTGTGATAATACGTGATAGAACTCTTGCTTTTGGAACACCCGGAACTACGCGTGTGAAATCAATTACAAATTCTGCCGGAGAATGGGTTATTATTGCAAGATTCGAATAGATTCCTTCGGCTTCTTTCTCACCTAATTCAATATTGATCTGCTGCTGCACTTGTTCTTTATTCTGATTCATTTTCTTATTTCCAATCTTTTTTACTTCGCTTGAAAAAAACAACCCACGACCTATTGCATAAGACCGTGGGTTCACTATTAAATAAAAGTTATTACTACTTTCTTAATTGATCTGCTTTTTCGAATGCTTCTTTAGATTTTTGGGTCATTCCAAGATTAGCATATATTTTTCCGAGCAGTTCCCATATTACAGCTTCCTGAGGATTTTTCTCAAGATACTTTTCCATCAATGGAATGGCAGATTTAAATTTGTCTTGATAAGATAAATCTTCTTTACCCTCAGCTTCTGCTTTTTCTCTCATTTCAGTAGCCCATCTAACGTAAACGACTCCAAGGTTATACGTAGCATTAATATATTCCGGATCAATTTCAATAGCCCGTTTAAATTCAACTTCGGCTTCACCATATCTGTTTGCATTCAACAAAAGTACACCATAATTGTAATGATAGTATTGATTATTCGGTTCTCTTTCAATTCCTTCCTTAAAAGCGACCATTGCTACATCAAGTTTATTTGCAGCAATGTATGCGTTAGAAAGTCTCAATAAAATCTCTCCATCATCAGGGAATTTTGCTTTCCCTTTTTCAAGAATGCTAATAGCTTTATCGAACCATTCATATGCTTTAACGCTATCGGCTTTATCCTTATTTTCTTTGAATTTGTCCATAAGAACATTTCCATTCTCGGTATAAATTTGTCCAAGCATAGAAAAAGCTTCTGGTGTTGTTCCAATTTTTGCCATCTTTTCAAGTGGAACTATTGCAGCATCAATCTTATTCTGGTTCAAAAAAACATATGCTAGATTCTGATAAGAAATAATTGAGTCCGGTTCACAAGCAATAGCATTGTTGAATTGTTCTTCTGCTTTAACAAAAAATTGTTTTACGCTATCTTCAGAAGTGGATTTTGTAGCATTATTAAAATAAACAACACCTTTATTAAAACTTGTTGCCCAATAATATTGTCTCGAGTCTTTAATTTGAGGTTCATATTTCTTACTTGCTTTAAGAGAATTATTGAATGCATCTAACATTTGAGGATAATTTCCTTCCTCGCCATAAATTACACCAAGTAAATACCATCCTTCATCACTTGCCGGGTTCTTCTGAACCTCTTTTAGCAAAGATTCTTTTGCTTTATCATATTGTTTCTGGTTTATATACAATTTTGCACCGGTCAATTCTGCTGATGCGCATTGGAATGCGGTTAATCCTAAAACCATGCTCAATATGCTCAAATAAATGAGTCCCTTTTTCATTGATACTCCTGATTTTAATATAAATTCTGAATTAAATTCCACGAAAAATAACCATTTTAAGATAGGTAAGTCAAGATTATTTTCTTCTCCTATTGAGTGAGCAATCATGCAATTTTGAGAATTATGTTTAAATTGATTTTCGGACACTAAAAGAATATTTTTGAAATTAAAAGAGAGGAAAAAATTGAAAACCGAAGAGATTGTAAAAAACGTCCCTAAAGTTTTACTACATGATCATTTAGATGGCGGATTAAGACCTGAGACAATTATTGAACTTGCAAAGGAGATGAAATACACAAAGCTGCCAACCTCAGATTCGGGTGAACTGGCAGAATGGTTTCACAGGGGTGCTAATAAGGGTAACCTCGTAGAATATTTACAGGGATTTGAACATACATGTGCTGTAATGCAGACCAAAGAAGCACTTGTTAGAATATCGTATGAAATGATTGAAGATATGCATAAAGATGGTATATGCTATGTTGAAACGAGATTCGCTCCTGTCTTTCATACACAAAAAGGATTGTACCACGAAGATATTATTCAAGCTGTTCTTGAAGGACTTGAAAAAGGTAAAAAAGAATTTGGTGTTGGTTATGGTTTAATTTTATGTGGAATGCGTAATATGAAAAACACATTAGAGATTGCTGAGCTAGCTGTCAATTTCAGAAACCAGGGTGTTGTAGGATTTGATCTTGCCGGTGAAGAAGGCGGATATCCTCCTAAAAAACATATTGATGCATTTCAGTATATCAAGCAAAAGAATTTTAACATAACAATTCATGCCGGTGAAGCTTTTGGTAAAGATTCAATCTGGCAAGCGATCCAGATTTGCGGTGCATTGCGTATCGGTCATGCAACACGCCTTGTTGAAGATATGGTCTTCGATAAAGAGGGAAATATTGTTGCATTGGGAGAGTTAGCTCAGTATGTTCTTGATACCAGGTTACCTCTTGAGTTGTGTCTTTTAAGTAATGTTCATACAGGTGCGATAGATAGACTGGAAAATCATCCTTTTATTAAATACTATAAAGAAAAGTTCAGGGTGTTCCTTAATACAGATGACAGACTTATGAGCGATACAACTCTTACAAAAGAATATTTAACGGCAATTGAAATGTTCGGATTAAATCTTGATGATGTTGAGAAACTTAATATCAATGCAATGAAATCTTCATTCATTCCCTATAAAACACGATTACATTACATATACAACGTAATTAAACCCGGATATCAGAAGATGAGGGAAAAACTTCTTTCACTAAAAGTATAATTGATATGGCAAAACCTTTATTCAAAAATTACACATTCGAATTCGATAAGAACGAAAAAAAATTTCTTCTTAGTTTCTGCAAAACAATTTTAAAACAAATTTCTGCCGATGATAAATTTTATGCGGATGTTCGTTCGTTTAATTCAATAGTTGATAAGCTTAACACACCCGATTACGAAATTAAGTTTACCAAAGAAGAAAAAACAAAACTAGGTTTCAGATTAAAAGAGAATGTTGATCATCTTGAAAAACAAATTAAAAGCAGCGGCTTCTTAAAACGATGGCTCTATAGATCTGCATATAATCAGTATAAAGTTCTATTAGATAAGTATTTCGATAATTAATTACACAGTTAAACTAAGCTTTTATTTAAATAATTCTTCAATTTATCATGCTTTATTAAATGGTGGGAAAGAATAAATGACAACACTTACAAAGTCAATTAAAGCGCCAACTGGTTCAAAGATAATGTGCAAGGGATGGATTCAGGAAGCTGCTCTTAGAATGTTGATGAATAACCTCGACCCCGATGTTGCCGAACGACCCGATGATTTAATTGTTTACGGCGGTTCCGGTAAAGCTGCACGTAACTGGCATGCTTTCGATGCAATTGTAAATTCACTAAAAAATTTAGAGATTGATGAAACACTTTTAATTCAATCGGGTAAGCCGGTTGCAATTTTTAAAACACACATTAACGCTCCGCGTGTAATTATATCTAATTCCATGCTTGTTCCGGATTGGGCAACCTGGGATGAATTCAGAAGACTCGATCAACTTGGTTTAACAATGTACGGACAGATGACTGCCGGAAGCTGGATTTATATTGGAACGCAAGGAATTTTACAGGGCACTTACGAAACATTTGCAGAATGCGCACGTAAATATTTCCACGGAACTTTAAGCGGAAAATTTTTGCTTACTGCCGGATTAGGCGGAATGGGCGGCGCTCAACCGCTTGCCGCTACTATGAACGGTGCCGCTTTCCTTGGAATTGATGTCGATCGATCAAGAATTCAAAAAAGAATTGATACCGGTTATATTGATATGTTAACCGAAGATTTAGATGAAGCTCTTAAATTGGTATTGGATGCTAAAAAAAATAATCAAGCTCTTTCGGTTGGACTCGTTGGAAATGCCGGTGAAATTCTACCAGAAATTCTAAAAAGAAATATTACCCCGGACATTATAACAGATCAGACTTCTGCTCACGATACTTTGAATGGTTATGTACCGATGGGAATGACTCTTGATGAAGCGCTTCTATTACGTAAAGAGAATCCAAACCGGTATATTGAGTTATCCAGAAAAACAATTGTAACGCATGTAAAAGCGATGCTTGAATTTCAGGAACGTGGTTCCGTAGCATTCGATTACGGAAATAATATCCGCGGCGAAGCAAAAGATAACGGTGTTACTAACGCATTCGATATTCCCGGTTTCGTTCCGGAATATATCCGTCCCCTATTCTGCGATGGTAAAGGTCCTTTCAGATGGGCAGTTCTTTCAGGTGATCCTAATGATATTTACGAAACTGATAAAGCAGTAATAGAAACATTTCCCGAAAACAAAGCGCTGATAAGATGGATTGAAATGGCTCAAAAGAAAGTTCACTTCCAGGGATTGCCGGCAAGAATTTGCTGGCTTGGATATGGCGAGCGCGCAAAAATGGGTAAAATATTTAACCATTTGGTTGCAGAAGGAAAAGTTAGCGCCCCTATTGTAATTGGTAGAGATCATCTCGATTGCGGATCAGTTGCTTCTCCCAATAGAGAAACCGAAGGTATGATTGATGGTAGCGACGCAATAGCAGACTGGCCGATTCTAAACGCAATGTTAAATGCTATTGGCGGGGCAAGCTGGGTATCTGTTCATCATGGCGGCGGTGTTGGAATCGGTAAATCAATTCATGCCGGAATGGTTGTGGTTGCAGACGGAACTAAAGATGCAGAAGAAAGATTAGAAAGAGTTTTAACTTATGATCCGGGAATGGGTATTGTTCGCCATGCAGATGCCGGTTATGACCTGGCAATTGAGAATGCTAAAAAGTTTGGTGTAAAAATTCCGATGATAAAATAAATACTAAGTAATGGTAATAGACAAAAGTAAATTGTAAACAACTTAGGGTGAAAAATGAAAATGAAAGTATTAATTGCAGACAAATTTCCCGAGCAGTATGTTCAGAAATTGAAGGATTCTGATATTGAAGTAATTTACAATCCGAAGCTTGGAGAAAACGATTTACCGGAAGCTGTAAAAGATGTTGATTGCATTGTAGTTCGTTCAACAGTTGTTAATGCAAAGACTATTGAAGTATCCAATCAACTAAATCTTATTGTACGTGCCGGTGCAGGTGTTAATAACATCGATATTAAAGCAGCTAACAAGAAAGGAATTTACGTTTCCAACTGTCCGGGAAAAAATTCCATTGCAGTTGCAGAATTAGCAATTGGTTTAATGATTGCGCTGGATAGAAGAATTCCACACAACGTTGCCGATTTCAAAGCCGGCAAGTGGAACAAGGCAGAGTATTCAAAAGCCGAGGGTTTATTCGGTAAAACTCTTGCAATTGTCGGTTATGGAAATATTGGAAAGGAAGTTGCAAAACGTGCTCAAGCATTTGGTATGAATATCTATGCAAAAGATGTAACGCGTATTGAAGGATACGGAGCAAAAGATTTCTCGGAATTCGATCAGATATTACCAATTGCAGATGTTGTATCAATTCATCTTCCGGCAACACCACAGACAAAAGGTTTATTTAATGCAGACATGTTCAAATTAATGAAACCGGGTGCGATACTAATAAACACTTCGCGCCAGGATGTAATTGATGAAGAAGCATTAATTAATGCAGTGAAAGAAAAGAAATTAAAAGTCGGTCTCGATGTATTCAAAGGAGAGCCGGAAGGTAAAGACGGAACAGTTGAATCGAAACTAAGAGAACTTGATACTGTCTATATAACGCATCATATAGGCGCTTCAACAGAACAAGCACAAAATGCAGTAGCTGAAGAAACCGTAAATATAATTCTACATTACATCAACAGCGGCGTAATTGACCATTGGGTTAACAGGGCAAAAGTAACTGATGCACATTACCAGCTTGTGGTAAAACATTACGATAAACCGGGAGTTCTTGCTTCAATTCTTGATGTGCTTAGACAGGGTAACATAAATATTGAAGAGGTTGAAAATATTATTTTTGACGGCGGATTAGTGGCTTGCTGTACTTTGAAACTTCAAACCTCGGCAACCGGAGATATGCTTGAAGCAATCCGGAACAACCCAAATGTAATTTCTTATTCACACGTATCACTCGATTAATAAAAGTTGAAGACCTCTTGCTGAATGCGGGAGGTCTTTAAATAAATTTTACATCGAACAAATCATCAAGTATTCCATGATAATAAACCAGTTTAATCATCTCACTTAATGCTTCTGTTTCGTTATTAGTCATTTCAAAATAAACAGAACCTAAATTTTCTTTTAGATAAAGTTTTAATTCATCTGTAGTAATTATTGTATCAAGAATTGCATCAATATTTTCCTCAATAAAAGTATCTATATCGAGCAGATTAGTTTCAAGATTTTCAAGTGCATCTCTGCTGTTTGAAGCAAAAATAAAATTTACATATGGAAAATCGAGTAACTCCGCCATTTGATCTGAGAAACTGATACTGGAATTATAATCCCAGATAGAAAAATTCTCATCTCCTACAACAAGAGTATTCTGACTTCCATCCGGTTCTTTGTGAGTGTCTAGTGCTATTTCAACTTCGGATGAGAATCTTTCTTCAAATAAAATTTTGGTTAGAATAATTTCATTTAAGGATACGTCCCCGCGTAAAAGAATTTTTCCGAGTGTTCTTTCTTCGTTTTCCGTTAAATAGAAGTAAGAATTTGAAAGTGTTCCATCGAAGGAGATGCCGGATTTTCCGGAAACAAATAATTCTCTGTGGTTTATTAAATCCAAACTTGGAATTAATGCAACCGCTTCCCTATCGTTTTCAAGTTCTTTAGATAATAAGGACGACTCTTTTAGAATAATTTCAAGTTGATTATTCTTTTCAAGAAATGATTTCAGAATCTTTGAATAAATATTGGATGGCATAAATAATTTCATAAAAGCTCCGTATTTAAAAAATAAAAAACCCCGAGTAACCGGGGTTTCTTTGAAAGAAATGAAACTTACTTAACTCTTTTGTCTTTGATTCGTGCTGCTTTTCCGGAAAGTTCGCGCAGATAAAAAAGTTTTGCTCTTCTAACTTTACCTTCGCGGATAATTTCCACTTTAGAAATTTTAGGCGAGTTGTAAGAAAAGATTCTTTCAACACCAACACCGCTTGCAATTTTTCTAACAGTAAAGGTTTTATTCAATCCGGCGCCTCGGATGTTTATTACATCACCTTCGTAAGGCTGAATTCTTTCTTTATCGCCTTCAATAACTCTTACATGCACGCGGATATGATCACCGGTCTTGAATGCCGGCATGTCAGATCTTATCTGATCAGTCACTATCTCTTTTAATTTGTCCATTTGTTACTCCAGGTTATTTATTTTTTTCCACTTGTCAGTTAATTTTTTTGATTGTTCTTCTTTCCATACTTTAATTTTTTTTTCATGACCCGATAGAAGGACTTCAGGTATTTTCATGTTATCAAATTCTGCCGGTCTGGTATAATAAGGGGCTTCAATAATGTCACCATCCATTAGAGAATCATTAAGAGCCGATTCACTATCATTAAGAACGCCGGGAAGAAGTCTTACTACAGAATCAATAATTACCAATGCGGCAATTTCACCACCTGTAAGAATATATCTACCAATCGAAATTTCATCCGTAGCAAATTTTTGACGGACCCTGTCGTCAATTCCCTTATAATGTCCGGCAATAATTAAAATATTTTTTGCTAACGAAAATTTATTAGCCATTTTTTGATCATAGAATTTTCCTCCCGGAGAAGGATAAATAACATGATCATATTTTCTTTCATTCACTAATTTTTCAATACATTCAAAGAACGGTTCGGGTTTAAGGAGCATCCCGGGTCCGCCGCCAAAGGGCTTATCATCAATCTGTTTATGCTTATCGTGAGCATAATCCCTAAGATTATGCACAACAATTTCAACTTTTTCTCTTTCTTGCGCTCTCTTAATTATACTGGTACTCAGAGGACTAATAAGAGAATCCGGAACAGCGGAAATTACATCAATTCTCATCTTCATAAAGCAAGTCGCAGTCGGCTACTAAATCAATTCTTTTCTTTACCGGATCTATTTTTATTATAAAATCCTTAATTGCCGGGATCAAAATATTTTTATTGTTCTGATCTTTAACAACATAAACATCATTAGCAGGTAGAACCAAAACATCTTCAACAGAACCTAAAAGAACTTTAGAGCGATAGACTTTAGAGCCGATAATATCATGAATAAAAAAAGTATTCTCGCTCAGCTGAACTGAATCTATTTCATCAATAAAAATTTGTTTGCCGATAAAGATTTTTGCATCATCATAGGAATTGAATCCTTTGATTTTCAGCAAAAATTTCCCTTTTATTTTATCAACTTCTTCAACTACAAATTCTTTTTTGTTACCGAAGAATTCAATAAAAATCTTTTTCAGATCGTAAAACCTCTCACTGAAATCGGAATAAGAATCAATAGCAACAAACCCATCAGAGCCATGCAGAGCAACAATTTTAGCAATTAAAATAAATTGATCCACAAAAGAATCCGAACAGGAACCGGATTAATCAAGAATTTTTAAAATTGCTCGTTTTCCTTCTTTAGCAGCAATAGCTGTAAGCAATGTTCTCATAGCTTGAGCGGTTTTACCTTGCTTGCCAATTACTTTGCCCACATCTTCAGCACCAACTTTAAGAGTAAGCTCAACGGTTTTGTCATCCGGAGTTACTTCATCAAGAGAAACACCGTCGGGATTATCAACAAGATGTTTTGCAATAAATTCAATAAATTCCTTCATGAGAGTACCTATATTTAATGAAAAAGGGTACGTATTTAAGGTGCCGGCTGAACCTTAAATGGAACAGCTTATTCGGAAGCAGTACCCTTTGCTTCCGCTGCACTATCAGACTTTTCTTCAGCTTTTTCAGCGGATGCTTTTTTGCTTTTAGCTTTCTCTTCACGTTTTTTCATTTTAGCGGTAAGAGAAGCTTCTTTTAATTTTTTCCATTCATCAAGTTTAGCAGAAACCTGTTCTTCGGATAAACCTTTTTTTATCAATTCCTGTTTAAGAATAATTCCTTGATTTGTCAAGATATTTTTAACAGTATCTGTCGGTTGGGCACCTACACCCAGCCAATAAAGTGCACGATCTTCTTTTATTTCAACTGTAGCTGGATTAGTTTTAGGATTATACAATCCGATCGCTTCAATAAATTTACCGTCTCTCGGTGAACGTGAATCAGCCGCAACAACTTTATAAACAGGCTGTTTTTTCTTTCCCATTCTTCTCAGTCTTAACTTAACTGCCAATTTGTTTTTTCCTCCATATGATTTTTTATTTATAAATTATATCTAAAATTTTTCAGATTCATCATGCCGGATTTACCGGATTTAGAACTCACCATTTTAACCATTCGCTGCATCTCTTCAAACTGCTTAATTAACCGGTTAACATCCTGAATAGAATTACCGCTTCCACGGGCAATTCTTTTACGTCTGCTCCCGTTTAATATTTTTGGATTAATCCTTTCCTTTTTGGTCATCGATTGAATGATCGATTCAACCTTTACCAACTGCTTATCGTCAATATCGGCATTTTTAATAGCAGAACCAAGTCCGGGCACCATACCGAGCAATGATTTTAAAGAACCCATTTTCTTAATCATTTTGATCTGCTTCAGAAAATCATCAAAATCGAATTTGTTTGCAAGTAATTTTTTCTCTAAGTCTTCGGCTTCTTTCTCGTCAATCTGTTCCTGTGCTTTTTCAACAAGAGAAACAATATCGCCTTTGCCTAAAATTCTTGAAGCCAAACGTTCGGGATAAAAAAGCTCAATCGAATCTAATTTTTCTCCAAGACTTGTAAACTTAACCGGGCGATCTACAACAGCACGGATTGAAAGAACACATCCTCCTCTTGAATCTCCATCGAGCTTTGTAATTACAACTCCATCGAAATCAACTTTTTCATGGAATGCTTTAGCCGAATTTACAGCATCCTGTCCGGTCATTGAATCTACAACAAACAAAGTTTCAGTAGGATTGACCTTAGCTTTAATTGCGGCAGCTTCATTCATCATATCTTCATCAACATGCAGACGACCGGCTGTATCTATAATTACAGTATTCAAGCCGTTTTCTTTAGCATAAATCATTGCTTCGGAAGCAATCTTTACCGGGTCTTTACTGCCATCAATAGTGAACACTGGAACAGAAATTTGAGAACCCAGAATTTTCAACTGATCAATTGCAGCAGGTCGGTAAACATCAGCAGCAACTAAAAGAACGTTTCTTTTTCTGTTTATTAAGTACTTTGCTAATTTGGCACTGAAAGTAGTCTTTCCACAACCCTGTAATCCTATCAACATTATGGAAGTAATTCCTGAAGGATTAAGAGTAAGTTCGGAACCGGTACTTCCAAGAAGCAGAGTTAATTCGTCGTAAATAATTTTAGTAATTAACTGTCCCGGAGTAACGGAATTAATAACTTCCTGACCAATAGCTTTTTGTTTAACATCTTCAATAAACTGTTTGGCAACTTTATAATTTACATCAGCATCTAAAAGAACACGTCTGATTTCCCGGAGGGTATCCGAAATATTAGATTCGGAGATTCTACCCTGACCAGTAATTTTTTTTAACGCACGTTCAAGCTTTTCAGATAATTCTTCGAGCATCGTCTATCAACTCAATTAAAAGATAATAAAAAGGGAATTCATTTCAAAAGTTAATTATTTAACTTCCTTTTAGGGCATTTGCTCCGGAAACAATTTCAATAATTTCCCTTGTTATAGAAGCCTGACGTTCTTTATTATAAGTCAAGTTCAATGAACGAATTAACTCTTTAGCATTTTCCGTTGCCATATCCATCGCCGTCATACGTGCACCAAGTTCGGCTGCAAATGATTCCAGCAAATATCTCCACATCTGTGCGTTCAAATGTTTTGGTAGCATTGAATTAATGATGCCGGATTTATCCGGTTCGTAAATGTAATCCGAATAGCTTGTATCTGAATTTGATTCTTCAAATGGCTTAATAGGTAACAGCTGTTCGATTACAGTTTTCTGCTGAATAACGGATTTAAATTCATTGAACACAACTAAAACTTTATCAATTTCGCCGGATAAATATTTGTGGGTTAATTCTCTAACAAGTCCGGATGCAAATTCAAATTTTAAGTGGGAAAAAATTCCAGGGTAAGAACCGGTTACGTTGTAATTCCGCCGGGTAAAGTGGTCGTTCCCTTTTTTACCAAGACAGTATAATTTAACTTTCCCTTTACTATTAAGTTCACTCAACTCATTGTTAATAAATTCTTCTGCAAATCTAATGGCATTAATATTAAAACTACCGCACAATCCCCTATCGGATGTAATTACAATCAATGCAACATTTTCAACATTTCGTTCAGTAATTAAAGGGTTGTTAATATTTTTTTCAATCTTCAATAGATGGCTTAATACTTCGGAAATCTTTCTGGAATACGGACGGGAATTAATAATATTTTCCTGAGCGCGGCGAAGTCTTGCAGCAGCAACCATTTTCATAGCTTTTGTAATCTGCTGTGTATTCTTAACACCTTTTATTCTTCGCTTTATGTCCCTTAGTGTAGCCATCTAAAATTAATCTTCTATAAATATTTTTATTATTTGGTAAATTTTTCAATAAACTCATCAGCAGCTTTTTTAAGAAGCTGGATTGTATCTTCTTTCAGTTCTTTTGTCGATCTGATATTTTCATAAAGCGCCGGATATTTTAATTCGGCGAATTCATGAAATTCTTTTTCGAATCTCTTTACATCTTTAACATCAATTGAATCTAAATAATTATTTGTGCCAAGGAATACGGACACAACTTGTTTTTCTACCTGAATAGGAACATACTGGCCCTGTTTTAATAATTCAACAAGGCGTGCACCTTTAGCAAGAATTCTTTGAGTTGCTTTATCAAGATCGGATCCGAATTTAGCGAAAGCTTCCAGTTCACGATATTGAGCCAAATCGATTTTAAGTGAGCCCGCAACTTTTTTCATTCCTTTAATTTGTGCATTACCACCAACACGGGATACCGAAATACCAACGTTAATTGCAGGACGAACACCGGCATTAAATAAGTTCGGTTCAAGATAAATTTGGCCGTCTGTAATGGAAATAACATTTGTAGGAATATAAGCCGAAACGTCTCCTTGCTGAGTTTCAATAATCGGAAGAGCAGTTAAACTTCCACCGCCAAGATCATCACTTAATTTTGAAGCTCTTTCAAGTAAACGGGAATGGAGATAAAATACATCGCCGGGGTATGCTTCGCGTCCGGGAGGTCTTCTTAATAAAAGAGAGAGCTCGCGGTATGCCGCAGCTTGTTTGGAAAGATCATCATAAATAACAAGTGAATGCCTACCAGAATCTCTAAAATGTTCTCCCAACGTTGCACCGGAATAAGGTGCAATATATTGAAGAGGAGCCGGAGATGATGCCGGTGCAGATACAATCGTTGTGTAAGCCATTGCACCTTCTTCTTCCAGCTTTGCAACTACCTGTGCAATAGTAGAGTTCTTCTGTCCGATTGCAACATAAACACAATAAACCGGTTTAATACCGTATTTTTTTGCTTCTTCAGTATGAGTGTATTTCTGATTAATAATAGTATCAATTGCAATGGCTGTTTTACCGGTCTGACGATCACCGATAATCAATTCACGCTGGCCTCGACCAATTGGAATCATTGCATCAATAGAAGTAATACCTGTCTGGAGCGGTTCTTTAACAGGTTGACGTGCAATAACACCAAGCGCCTTTCTTTCAATCGGCATATAGTTATCAAACTGAATCGTTCCTTTTCCATCAACAGGTTCACCAAGGGGGTTTACAACTCTTCCGAGAAGTTTATCACCAACCGGAAATGATGCAACACGGTTAGTTCTTTTTACAGTATCGCCCTCTTTAATTAATGTACTTTCTCCAAAGAGAACGCAACCAACACTATCCTCTTCAAGGTTCAATACCATCCCTGTAACATTGTTTGGAAATTCAACTAATTCACTTGCCATTACATTGGATAATCCATATACACGTGCGATACCATCGCCAACCTGTAGAACTGTACCCACTTCATATATATCAACCTCGTTATCGAAACCGGCAAGTTGTTTTCTAAGTATTGCAGAAACTTCGTCAGGTCTAATTTCAGCCATGTTTTTTTCCTAATTGTTCTAAATGCTTATCTCTTCCGAGAATTTTTTTCTTAATAATTCCAGTTGATGTTTTACCGACGCATCATAAACAGTATCTTTTATCTGAACGATAAAACCGCCAATGATGTTATTATCAACACCGAATTCTGTTTTAACTTTTTTATTTGTTTTTTTCTCTAACTTAGAAGCGATCTCCTTCTTAACTGAATCTGTTAAATCCACCGATGATGTTATATTTGTTTTTACAATCCCTTCTTTATCGTCCCTAAGATTTAAGAACTCTTTCATAATTTCTGTTATCATTTCTTCGCGACCTTTAGAAACGAGAAACTCCAGGAAATCAGAAGTTTCCTTTTGAATTTTAGATTCGAATATTTTAGAAAGAAGATTTTTTTTATCTTTCTGCTTAATAACGGGATTACGAAGAATTGCCCTTAGTTCTTTAGACTGAATAAGAGTATTGTGAATCAATTCAACATCCTCGGCAAATTTTTTCAAAGATTTTTTTTCTTCAGCAAGCTGAAAGAAAGAATTTGCATAACGATATGATATTCTAAAAACGCTCATAATCAGTTACTGGAAAGATCATCCAGATATTTCTTAACTAATTTAATCTGTTTATCTTTATCAAGATTTTCTCTTAGAATTTTCTCAGCCGATTGAATAGCGATATCTGCCACCTGTTCTTTTAGTTTATTGAAAGCTTCTGCATTTTTCCTTTCAATTTCACCGGCAGCATCATCAATCATCTTTTTTGCTTGAAGCTTGCTTTCATCCAGAATCTGAGATTTTAATTTTTCAGCATACTCTCTGCTTTGATCAATAATTTTTCTAGCTTCATCTTCGGCTTTAAGCATGTTCTGTTTATTATCGGCAATTAACTTCTCAGCATCTTTTTTAGCAGTTTCAGCTTTTTCTAAAGATTCTTTAATAAAGGATTCTCTCTCTTTAAGCGAATTGAGGATCGGTTTCCATGCAATCCTTTTTAGAATAAGGAGCAAAAAGATAAATGTAACAACGGTCCATAAAATAACACCCGGGTTAACATCAAGTGGCCCACCGCTTTCTCCTCCGCCAGCAAGAGCTATAACAAATAAATCAGCTAATATCATTCTGAAAATTTCCTCATGTTTAGAGAAAAATTAAAAATTACTTTAATGCAAGAAGAATACAGATAACCAGAGCAAAAAGTGAAATACCTTCAATGAGAGCAGCAGCAATAATCATTGATGTTCTAATTTCACCGGCAGCTTCTGGCTGACGACCGCTTGCTTCCATAGCAGCACTTGCTAATTTACCAATACCGAATGCACCACCGATAACGGTTAATGCTGCGCTAAAACCAGCTGCTAAATATGCGTATTCCATTTAACTTCCTCCTATTATGTACTGTTATTAAATAATTAATGCTCTTGATGATATGCCATCCCTATAAAAAGCGATGACAACATTGTAAATATATATGCCTGAATTAGTGCGACTAAAATTTCAAGCAAGAAAATAAATAATGCAAATGAAATTGAAACCGGAACTACAAAATATGTTCTTAAAATAAATATCAATCCAAGTAATGCCATTATAACAATATGACCGGCAGTCATGTTTGCAAAAAGACGAATAGCCAATGCAAACGGTTTGGTAAACAATCCTAAGAGTTCAACTACAAACATTATAGGAAGCAGCCACATCGGAATTCCATGAGGAATTAATCCTTTGAAATATCCGAAGAATCCGTTCTTCATAATTCCGCCAATCTGAATTACAAAAAAGGAAATAGTTGCTAATGTTGCAGTTACAGAAATATTACTTGTTGCAGTTGAGCCGTAAGGTATAAGACCTAAAAAGTTACAAGTTAGAATAAAGAAAAACACAGTAAGTAAATACGGTAAAAACTTCTCGAAACCATGACCAATTGTTGGTTTGGCAATTTCGTCGCGTACAAATATAATAAGTACTTCGAGTAAATTAGTTACACCGCGAGGAACAAGAGATTTTTGATAAGATTTTCTAGCAGCAATAAAAGCAAGCACTAACAATAAAACAGCAATCCACATAAATACAACATGTTTCGTAATAGATAAATCCATTCCAAACAATTGGATTTGCGGTAAATGAATTACACCAAATGGTGTTAAATCCAATTCGCGTGCATCCAAAACATGGTGCATTATCCATCCGGTATCCTGGCTACCCGAGGCTGCTTTTAATGTGTCTGTTACAATAGTTGAATCAGATGTCCACATTTACTTGATTTTTTTAGGATTATGTAACTTTTTCATCTTTTTTCTTAAACAAAACCATTTCATATGTAAGAAACAAGATATACCATATGAAGAGTGCAAATATAAACGCATATTTGTCAATATTCAAGAATTTTATCACTACGAACACACCAATAAGTGTCAATATAAGCCGGAAAGCCATACCACCAAGGTTGAAAATAAGGAAGGTTTTATTGTTTTTATTCTTTGAATACTCCCAAAAAATCAGAAAAAAAGTAAAATTTATCATCATAATAATGCTGGCATAAAAAACAGAATCCCTAAAGGCGGTGGTAATAACATGATAATGATGCATAACTAAAAGGCATAATATGCAAATTGCGGGAAGTAGTAAGGGGTATTTAATTTTTCTTATCAATTTTCTTATTGAGGTCTAATACAGTTTTAATAAAATTATAAATTCCGGCAAATCCACCAATAAGTGAGAAAGCAATCATTAAGAACGGTTCTGTATTGAATTGTCCATCCAACCATCTGCCAAGAAAAAACATTAAGATTATAGTTGCAGCAAGTTGAGTTCCAAGACCAAGGTATGGTCCAATTTTTCTATAACTTTCAGAAAATTTTGAAGTATAATTCTCTTCACTCATTCAAATACTTTTGGTTCAGACTTGTTCTGATCCATAGAACTTCTTCCCTCAAAAAAAGCGCCTTCTTCAATTATCAATGTTCTTGCAATAAGATCGCCTTTAAGAATTGATTTGGATTCCAATCGTAATTTTTCATCAACCATTACTTTGCCTTCAATTTGCCCGCTCATAGTAATGCTTCTGGCTTTAACTTCACCTTTAATATGTGATGTATCGCCTAATGTCAGGTTGCCGCTAACTGAAATGTTTCCATTAATAATGCCGTCAATTCTAACGTTACCTTCACTTTTTAAATCGCCATTAATTGTAACACCGTTACTTATAATACTAACATCTTCTGTATGAGCGTCTTTTTTAGCTGCCATTTTATCTCCTATTTAACTAAAATTTCTTCGGGATTTATTGGTTTACCATTATGCCAGATTTCGAAATGAAGATGTGGACCGGTAGTATTTTTACCAGAATTACCGCTTAAAGCAATTAATTCACCTTGTCTTACAAAATCGCGTTGCTTTTTTAATAACGATGAACAATGCTTATAGAGTGTTATATAACCATTATCATGATTAACAATTATCATATAACCGTTTTCGTAAGTATAATCAGAAAAAATAACCATCCCACCATTCGATGCATAAACTGGTGTCCCGGAAGGGACTCCATAATCAATTCCTACATGACCTTTTTCAGGACTATATTTTTGAGTTATAATTCCTGTAACAGGTTCTAAAAAAATTAATTTAGAATTTGATTGCAGGTTCTTATTAATTAGATCTATAATCACACTAAAAATGTTGCCGCCAATAGGAGGTTTTTTATTAATTGTTTTTCTAAGAGTATCGTAAAGAGGATTTGAAGAATTTATTGAATCGGTCTTTGCCAATTTAAGTGCAAACTTCATCCGTTCGTTAGTACTTGCAATTTTTTGCAGTTGACCGTTTAATAATTCAACCTTACTCTGTAATTCATTAATTTTATTCCGCTGTGCTATTAATTCCTGATTATCCAGCACAAAAATAAAATCCTTTAGTGGAGTAACTGAAAGAATAAAAATTAATACGAGCCACGCAATAAAAGTGTAAATCAGTGTATAAACAGTAATACGGAATAAACTGAATTTATAATTCTTTGTAGAAGAATCAGGATAATTTGGAGTAACGTAAAAAGTTGTTTTTCTAATAAAATCCCACTTAAACCACTTCATTTTATTTCCTCAATAGGGAAGACAAATATATAAATTTGAAAGCTATTTTTCTTAGGACAAAAGAATTTGATCTATTTTTTTGATAACTAAATCCGGAGATAATTTAAATCCGCACTCAAAAGTATTAATGGGACATTCTCTTTTTCCATGGATTCCGCACGGTTTGCATTTTAATCCATCTACTGATAAAGAAATACTTTTCTGATTGTATGGATAGAAACCAAACCCCGGTATTGTAGAACAATACAAAGTAATCACAGGAATATCTGCCGCCATCCCCATGTGTGTGGGTGCACTATCGTTACATAATAATAATTTTGATTTCCGTAATAGTTGAACCGACTCAATAATATTTAATCTTCCAGCAAAATTAATTGAACTGGCGTTATTTTTCTTAAATAATCGGTTGCATATTTCAATATCGCTTTGTCCGCCAATAAATGCAACGAAATAATTTTTTCCAATTAAATATTCTGTTATTATTTCAAAATATTCTTCAGGATATTTTTTAGTCTGCCAGACAGAACCGGGGGCAATAGTAACTAAAGGTTTGGAGATATCTTGTAATAATTCGTTTACTCTTTTTTCTACCTCATTTGAAGCATTAATCTCCGGAAGAATTTTCCAGTTCTCATTTTCAACCTTCAAACCAGCAAGTTTAAGATTACGGTTAACTTCATGTTCGGTTTTATCATATCTAACTGAGCGTTTATATAGAAAACTAAATGATGCGTTATCGAAACCAAACGAGTTTTCTACATTCAGTAGTAAAACCAGAAGTGAAGTTCTGAATGAACGGTGCGGTGAATAAACTATTGTGTAATTATTTTTCTTAAGTTGAATAGCAAAGCGAATTAACTGTAATATTGATTTATGCTTCCCTTTTTTATCGAGCGGAATTACATTATCCACGTAAGGTGAGCATTCAAATATTTCTTTTGTTGCCGGAATTGATATAACATCTATTGAACTGTGTGGGAATTTTTCCTTTAGCTTTTGAATCATGGGCAAAGTAAGAATTGCATCACCAAGAAATGCCGTTTGAATGACAAGTATTTTCTCTTTACCAGTTAATATTTCCAAAGTTTATGCATCCAAAAATATTGTTCAGGTGTTTCTTTAACATGTTCTTCGAGCAGACTGATATATTTTTGTGTTAATACGGAAATACGATCTTCCTCCAATTCCGGTAAATCTGAAAGGTCTAATTCTCTTATGGTTAGCTTATAAGTAAAATCCTTTTTGCGTTGAATTAAACCAATTAATAGTTCACATTTAGTTCTGTTCACAATAGCTGCGGTTCCTGTATAATAAGCAGTCGGCTGATTAAAGAATCTTAACCTCGGTCCATCTTTGTGTCCGCGTTGATCCCCGGCAATTAAAACTACTTCTCCTTTTGCAAGAGCTTGATAAATAGACTTAACCGAAACACCAGTTGGAATTATTTTGGTATGAGCAACATGCCGTGTTTCTTCAAGCCACTTTGTTATATACGGATTACGCTGTGGTTTTACAAGAACATTAAATTTTCCATCAAGCTTTGTAGCTAAGTAAGAAATAATAAATTCCCAATTACCAAAATGTGCGGTTAATAATATTATTCCTTTACCGCTTTTTAGTTTTTCTCCAATTAAATTTAGTCCCGGACATTCAACCTGACTATCAATTACCGATTGATACAGATGAGGAATAAGCATTAATTCAAAAAATGTAATAGTGATACTCTGATAATTTTTGCGAGTAATCGAACGGATCTCAGATTTAGATTTCAGTGGAAAAGCTTTTTGAAGATTTGATATTGCAGTACTCCGCCTTATCGGAATAAAATAATAAATAAAAATTCCAACACTGGAAGCAAATTTTCTTGTTTTTTCTAGCCCAAGTTTATTCAACAAATAAAGAATTGATCGGAATAGGAAATACTCGATTTTATTTTTATCTATTTTCAATTTTTATAGAGTAGTTATTCTTCTCATCCAGTTTTCGTCCCTATATTCTCCCCTCATTGTAGAATGGAGAAGTTCATAATTACCGAAACCGGTAAGGTCGCCAAATATAAATGTAACACCACCCTCAATGCCGTTATAGAACCATACTTCATAAGGTTTCAAATTAGGTTCACTCGGGAAATAATCTTTTTGATCGGGTTCTCCGTATAATAAATAAACTCTTCCCCTATCACTCAAATAACCAGCTTTCATTCTCGTTGTAAAATTACCATTTACATATTCAATTCTTTTCATGTACTCATTTTTAAATTCATTAAGCGGAGTAGAGAGATCGGTATCGCGGTTTTTCCAGAATTTATATAGGAATTCTCTCTTTGCATTCAAAGAATCGATAGCTTTATACTGATTTACTTCTGTGTTTGATGCAATATATTTTGCTTGCTGGAACATCAGGTCGCATTCTTCAACTGTCATAAGTGCAAATTCGCTGCCGATAAAACTTCCGCTAATCCTCTGCAATTGTTGAGCGCTTGTTACTCCCGGATTATGAAGGAAAAATCTTTTGGATGAAACATAAGCACGCTTGGTTTTATTATCGATCAAACTTAATTCGAGATTGTATGAATCAGTTGGAAGCTTTGATAAATTTATAAGTCCATATTCTACTATTGAATTAGAACTTTGACCTACTTGTTTTTCGTTTTTATAGACTGATTGGCTAAAGCTGTTAAATACATTTTTTACTAATGAAAAATTAGAAGTAGGATCATCCAGCGTTAAGTTATACAATTCGGTATAGAAAAAGAGAATAGGACTTTTATCAGAAAAAACCATTGAAGGATTTGGAATAACTTCAAGAGAGTTTTTATAAAAGAGTGAAAGCGGATCCGCATCAACTTTCTTAATGTTAGCTGATAATTCAATATCACTAACCGCAAATTTTTTATCCTCATATGGATGAATTACAAATTTCTCATTTATAGTCCTATTTAATGCCGGGTTATTTGCATCAAAAGCATTTACCAATAGTGAATATTCCCCCGCCGGTACTATAAAACCGAAAACGCCAACCAGGTTTTTATCTATACCCTCTTCTTCATTAATTATATTTTGAATTTTCCAGTTCTTTTTAATAAAGAAAGTATCGGCTTTAACATCCTTCATTTCTATTCTAACAATTGCTTCTAAAAGTTTACCTCCAGGGGTGTCAGTAACCTTCATAAATTCGGGATTCAGGTCGTAGTAAAATTCGATGTAAACTGAGGATTGATCGTACTTAAACTTAGCAAAATCGAATTCGAATTTTAATTCATTTTGTGCAATTCCTGTAGAAATAATACAGGTAAACAGAATCATCGTAAAAAAAATTCTTTTCATTAATCTTCTCCTCAAGTTTTTTAATTTTCCAGAAAGTTAAATAACCAATAATCTGTTATTTATCAATCCATAAAAATATCAGAATTTTAAAAACCAGCTTCTTTAAAATAAAAAAACCCGAGCACCTAACATAGATGCTCAGGTTTTTAAAGCTATTTACAAATTACAATCCTAACTGAATTGTAAATATGTGATTATCCTCGAAGAATTTGGTCTGTCTGAATGCATAATCAACTTTAATCTTTGTTCCACCTAAATCGTATTTAATACCAAGACCTGCGGTTAAACCGTAGATATTAGCATCTGCATTATCCAATTCGGGTAAGAACATATATCCGCCTCTTACAAAGAACATGTCGTTAAGACCATATTCCATACCCAATCTAACTTCATCACCATAGTAGTTAGCATTCTGGTATGTTCCTGCAAGTTGCAGATAATTAGAAGCATTAAATACAAGATTATAGCTCATACCAATTTCTAATAAGGATGGAAGTTCGAATGACATAGCATCGCGTTTATAAGCAGCTTCACCTCTTTCGAGAGAAGAAGGAGTAGCATTAATATAAAGTCCTGAACCATCATATTTCATTTGAGGTCCAAAGTTCTTTAAGGATAATGCTAAACCGAGTCCATCAATATTAGCGAGATTACGGTATGTAATACCAATATCAAAACCAACAGTGTTAGCACTTACAAGACCTAACTTTTCTGTAATGTAGTTCATAGTTAAGCCGACTGCAATTCTATCACTTAATAACCTGGAATAAGTTAATCCCAGAGTCATAAATGTTGGCTGATAAGTTTGACCATTACCATCAGGATTTTCAACTGTAGTAATGTTAATAGCATCGATAGCAAGTGATTTCAAGCTAAATGCAAGAGCACCAAAGCCATCAATATTTGTAGAAACACCAACGTATGTAACCCCAATATCAGCAATATATGACATATGAGAGAACAATACACTGGTTCCTTCATCGAATGAAAGGTTTGCTGGATTCCAGTAAACAGATTCCAATCCGGATGAGCCAGCTAATGAAGAACCATTCATTGCAATGCCACGGGCGCCAACGGGAATCAGCAATTGAGAAGCTGCTCCTGTTCCATTACGCACACCGCCGCCAGCATAAATAGCACTTACAGCTAGAGCTAAGATTATAAATATTTTTAATGTATTTTTCATTTTTTCTTCTCCCATCTATTAATAGTGATCAAGAACTTGTTGCTCTTGAATTATAGCCAGTTTAAGTATTTTGGTTTTGCCTAAATCGGGCATATCTACATGAACGATATATAAACCGCTTGCTACAGGGAATGAGCTTTCGTTTACAAGATCCCATGTAATAAACTGACTTGGAGAATTTTTCTCGATCGTGCGAACCAATTGACCGGCAAGGTTGAAGATTCTTAACGTTGCTTTTACCGGTAAGTGGCTGAATGTAACGAATCGCTGATATTTATTTACTTCACGTGGATTTACAGCATAGTATGGATTAGGGAATACGTTGATCTTATCAACTTCTGCCTTTGCTAAATCAAGATCACCAGAAACCGGCTTCAATCCAACTGTGTTATATGTCCATTTATCTGTTGCAGTTGGATTTAGTGTTGGCTTTATTCTATAAACATCACCATTGTTGTAAGGTGGCTTTGTTGCATCTTTAAGAATATACCATCCGCCATAAAGAATTGGTAATGTTGGACAAACTGTACCTTCTGTCTTACCAATTATATTGAGCGGATCAGCTGCACTGGAATATGGAGAATCAAGAATATAGAAGTATTCACGGTCGCCACTTGCAGCGCCCGGTGCCCAAATGTTATTTTGATATGTACTTCCAGAAGCTTCCAATAACATGAACATTAACTGTCTTGGAGCTGCAGGATTAGTAACATCCCAAACAGTAAATGGTTGATCAAAATAACCGGTACAAATTGCTGCTCCTGTTCCTGCTGCTGTTCTTAAGAAGTTATATCCTTTTTGTCTTGTTGTAGTACTGAATCTGATTTCAACAATTTTATTACACTGAAATGCAGCTAATGAGCTACCGCGCCAATTTGGTCCGATATCAAATGCACCGCTAAAGAAAGTACCGCCCCAGTTAACTGGATTCCAGTTCATGTTAGCTGCTGGAGTGTAGGTTAAAGAAGCAATAGCAGTTGAAGGTTGAAAATATGGTGCAAACGATGCAAATACCTGAACACCATCTACAATTGGGCTTGATGTATTATTTGAGTAGAGATCTAATCCAGAAACCATCAACTTATTAGCATCTTTATTGAATACTTCCCACTTTGGATAAGGTACTAAAGCTGTTCCAACTTGAATTTGATCTGTTGTTGTAAATCTCAGTTCGTAATTCTGCCCGGTTAATTTTGTAGGATCAACAACTACAGCAGTAAATTGACCATCTGCAACTCCAGCTGCTCTTGTAGTTGTAATACTCTGACCGGATTGAGCAAATATTTTTTCACCCGGATTAACTGAACGTGGCACAGCTCTTATTCTTGAAGAGAGTGTTTCGAGAACGTTAGGAACTGCATTTGGATCTGGATTATAAGAATATGCAGAAACAACAAAATAGTATTCTGTTCCATTTGCAAGTGGAATGCCGCCACGAATCAGATCTCTTGAAATTTCGATACTTCTTTTTATTCCGGTATTATTTCCGAATTTTGTAAATCTATAAGTAGTAGAATTTGTTTCTGTGTCGAATACCAGACTTTCGATGTTTCCGATCTGATCTTCAATATCGAAAGTGGCAACAATTTTACCTTCATTTAACTGTGCATTTAATCTTGGTAATTGATAAACGACGTAACCCTGGAATTTATATCCAAGAGTGTTGTGAGCTTCAGTTGCTTGATAAGAAGCAATATCATCACTCCAGTTAATAATCAGCTTCTGATCCAGTTCTGTAGCTTTACCAATCTTAGTAACATCATCTAAAGGAACCAATGGAGATTTTGGAGGAGTTGGAACCTGGAAGAAGTTATTGTAAGCTTGCTGAACCTGTAAGTCCTGATACTTTAACAATGCAACAGCACCTAATCTTGTTACAGGGGCAACACCGCCGGCAGCTAACTGACCAACCACAACTTCCTGAGTATCGCCGGCAGCAATATTAAATGGACCGGCAACAAGACCAATACGTCTATCCTGTTTCGGGAAAAGGATTCCATCAACCCAACCTTGTCCAGTTACGGGATCGCCAGGTGCAAAGAATTTAGATACTTTACCTGTCAGAGGATCAATAAAAGGAGTGCCTAATGTAGCATTCTTTCCTTCAAACAAATTACGGAAACGGAGAGCACCATTAGTATAATTACCTAATGTAGGATCTCCCCAGTTTGCAACTGATTGAGTAAAAAGGAAGAATGTTGAAGCTGGTAAATTCTTAAATCCTTTTCTAATTTTATTCCTAAAGATTGCTTGATCTGTAGCAGCACCGGGGACAATCGGACCTTGTAAAAAGTCGAACCCTGATGCTGGAATATATTGACCATAAGAAGGATCGGAATCGTCACCGTTGTATATGTATCCTAAACTCAACAAGGTGTCAACACCTGCTAAATCATCACCCGCATCTCCACCTAAGTCGGGGTCAGACCACATACAAACGTAAAAGTTTGTAATGTTCTTTCCACCTTTATTAATCAGCAAATATTTTCTGAATAATGCATCACCAAGAGCATTTTGCTGATTATACCCAAAGATAGTGGCTTGCATTTCCATACCAAGACCTTCGGAGCCGTATAATTTTACAGCTTGAATTGGGTCGAGATCGTTAGCAACAAACCAGATAGTTTGATCTGCACCCGGGAAGCCCGGTATATCTACAGTTGGATTGTAAACGCCATTGTTGTTTACATCTTTATACGGGGCACCGTAAATTGCCGGCCATTCATTCCAGTCTTTTTCGTATTGAGCAAAAATAGCTGCTTTGGTTAGTCCTTCGTCCATAATTTCCTTACTGTAATCAGCATTAGGATCTTTATAATCTGGACGAACTCTATAGATTCTAACGTGTGCTTCTGTAGGAAGTTCTCTTGTACCATCAGGTTTAATTCTGCCCGGTTGTTGACCACGGTTATATGTAGAACCGGAGATTCGGAACTCTTTTGTTCCATCTGCTTTCGGAAAATCTCCGCCATAAACAAAACCTGATTCATAGAACACAGTTTTTCCGCTTCCAATTGGGAATTGGAAACCTGAATCACCAGATATACTTAGATCAGAAATACCATCATTACCAAAAAAAGTGGAGATGTTATTTATGTTGAATTTTGTATTCTGCGGTGATCCGGTAGTTTTATAAACTTTACCTTTGTCTTTTCCTTCAACACCTTCTGCTTTAAGAACAAAACTGCTTAAAAGTATTAAAGAAAAAACCAGATAAAAGCTTGATTTAATTAATTTCATATCGCTTTTCTCCTTTATTTATAAATGCGATTAATATTCTAACCTGATACCCAATCTTACCTGGCGCATTCCACTATAAAGACCATTTCTTTGAAGAGTTAATAACTGATACATATCAATATATTGCTGACCTTGTGCACGTAACTGTTCCTGGTAAGTGAGTGGGTTACTTAAATATCCGTTATCTTCGGCAGAACCGGTTGTTAAGTAAACGTTCTGAACATTCTTAGTATTCAGTAAGTTTAATACGGATACATAAACGTTAGCTCTTAATCGATCGTAAATTGTGAATGATTTATCCACTCTCATATCAATATTAAATATTGACGGCATAAATGAAGAACCTAATGGCTCTACCGGTGTTCTAAATCTTGCATCGCCGCTTCCCTGTTGAGAAATTCCAACAGATGCCGGGTTACCAGCACCGCGTGTAAACGGACGACCTGATTGATATGTTAAGAGTACATTAACACCAAAATTACTCAATATTGCCGGACCATCATTATCGCCAAAACGGTAATCGAGATTTAAGTTAGCGATTAACGGTCTGTCAAATTCGAGTGGAGAAATATTCTTAGGAGTATATGGTTGACCAGCAACTACCGGCGCACCAACAATACCACGGTTTGCATCGGGATATGATCCTGTTCCTCTTGCATCCTGTAAGGTCATGTTACCATTAATTGATAGTCTCTGGTATCTTCTCATGTTTACTGATACTTCAATTCCTTTTGTTGTTGCAAAGTCAACATTATCTCTTGAGTAATAATTCTGATAACCTGAAATGATGTCAACTGCTTGCGGCACCATTTGAACTAAGTCTTTTATATCTCTATAAAAAGCTGTTATATCAAATGATAACATATCGCCAACCTGTTGAGTAAATCCTAACTCATAGTTTGTTGTTCTGGTTGGTCTTAAGTTTAATCCACTCATGTTAGAGAAGAAATATCCTGTTGTTAACTGGTAAGCTAAATAATCATAACCAACGTAAGATTGATTTAAGTCAGGTTGCTGAACGAATTTTCCATATTGAGCATGGAAAAATGTTTTATCGGTTACAGGGAACGAGATACCAATACGAGGACTTACTGAACTGAATGCAGGAACTTTTTCCCAACCCGAGTCAATTAAAGTATTATCCGCTTTAACAATTGAAAGATCGGGTCTGGTTGGATTAATCATCTGAAGATTATCGATATCAAAGTAATCATATCTTAAACCAATGTTTAAGATAATATCTTCGAACTCAATTTTATCCTGTAAGTATGCAGCAGCAAATACAGGTTTCTTTGGTGCGTGGAATTTATCGTCTCCACCATCTATTTCGTTTCCGAATAAATCGTAACCAAATGCTGTGGTACCTGCATTTCTAAGGATTTGTGTTTTAATCTGTTCTTCAGTTCTACCTTGAGGATTACTCATATTAGTAAACAAAGTTGAAGCTAACTGCAATTGAGTTCCTAGACCTGTTGCAGGTAAATATGAACGATACTTCCAGGAAATATATTCGCCACCAATTTTAATTGAATGAACTTTATCAGGAGTCCAATTCAAAGCACCGCTAAATGATAGTGATCTTGTATCAGATTTTTGGTACGAAAAATTAACACCACCTGTTCTCGCGAATGTCCAGTCATAAACACTTAATGAACGTGGTGAAGCAAATCTTCCTCTATAGTTTCTTGCTTTATCCTGTGGACTTCTATTCCAAACAAATCCAACGGCAGCATTAGCAATACTATCGCCAAAAGCCCAGTAATTATCTTTTAAGAATTTATCCTGACGCTCATAATTTGTAAGAACATAACCTGCGGACAATTCATAGAACATTTTTGGACTTAAGACGTGTGTCATTCTTAAATTAAAAGAGCCGTTCCGATTTTGATATTCAGCCGGTCTATCATTAAATATATTATAAGGACCGTTAGCATTTTCATCATTATCATCAATATAGTAAGAACCTGAAAGTCTGAATAGGATTGGTTTAAAATCAAAATTCATTGTACCGGTTAATGTATAGTATTGTCTTGCAGCTTTAGTTCTTGCGCCATTATTGAATACGAAGTTAACAGTATCTCTTTGAGCAGCAGGAGTTTTTTCGTTCCATACTAAACCCAAATTAATAGCTGGTTGATCCTGATGAGTTGGGCTTAACTGGAAGTTGGAGTTAAAGTTAAAGAAATATTTTACTGCTTGTGTAAATAATGGTCCGCCTATTGAAAGTGAGGACTCATGATATCCCCAGTAGTAAGTTCCAAGACGTTTTTTGCCTTCGAATGCACTTTCGCGGCTCTGGAAAGCTACGTTATCAGTAATGTATTCAAAAGAAGCTTTAAATTGAGAGCTACCGCTTTTAAGAGTTGACCTAACGATACCGCCGTTGGCACCACCAAATTCAGCGTTAAATCCACCAACCTGAACTTGAATTTCTTCTAAAGCGTCTTGCGAAATTGAAACTGCCCTACCGCCACCACGTGGGTTACGAACAGAAACACCTTCAATGTAGTAACCTACTTCATCTTCACGGCTGCCACGAATGTGGAATTCACCGTTTGTAACAGAAACACCGGCATTTAATGCAAAGATATTGTTAAAACCACGGATTGGAAGCTTATCAATTTCTTCCGTTGTTGTGATTCTAACAGCATTGGTGTTGTCTTTCTGGATGAGAGGTCTTTGTGCAACAATTTCCACAGTGCCTACCTGTATATCTTCATTTGGTAATTCAAAATCTACGATTGTTGTGAGGTCTGCATTAACTCTCACGTTAGTAATCGTAATAGTCTGGAATCCCAGGTATGAAGCTCTAACGGTATAAACACCGGGGTCTAAATTTTGTAAGAGATATTCGCCGCTCGCATCAGTTGCAGCACCAGTGGTTGTTCCAAGAACAATCACGTTTGCGCCAATGAGTGCTTCACCTGTTTGCAAGTCAACTACTTTTCCCTTAATTCTACCCTTTGTACCAGCAGTTAATAAGACAGGACAAAGAGCTAGAAGAAGCAAAAAGTAAAAAATCCTTCGATGCATACTATACTCCTTAATTTGTTGATTTAATTAAGAAAGGGTTTTTTGATGAGAAAACTTGTAAAGCAATTATCAATAACAACCTCCTTTTCTTTTAGAATTCTATTTATTCTTTTAGTTAATTAAAATAAAATCATTAACGCAGGTTCCAAAATTTTACCCTAAAATAAATGGAACACAATTTCTAATTATAAAGTCTAAAGCCCCAAAGAGAAAATTTAGTTTTTTTTGATTGTAGCGAGTTCAAAATAACCCTATGATTTTTCTAAGTCAAGGAAAATTTATGTTTTTTTGAGGTTTTCCCTTACTTACCGCATTTCTTTGAATAAAATAATATATGATGTTTTGTTTGTCAAGGTTTTATTTGGGTATATCCCACTGAAACTTTTTTGACTATTGAAACTTATTTTATTCCCATTACAAATAATTTATTACTCTGATTTCTCTTTATACTTTTTAGTCACTTTATTTTATGTCCACTCCATCTTCATTATAGATGGAAATTCCTCCAAAATAAGTAGAGATCCATTTATTATTTCTTGAATCCACAAAGATGTTAAATATGAAATCATCTTTAACCGGCGAGTTCGATTTATTCCAGATCTCAGACTTTTCATTTTCATAAACAACAATACCCTGACCAAAACTTCCTGCCCAAATTCTTTTCTTTTGATCTTCCACAGCAGAATAAAATCCTTCAATCCCATCTTTAGTAATCGGTCCCTTCAATTCATTAAAATCCTTACCGTCAAACAAAACTATACCTTTATACTTATAGCTGATAATTTTTTTTTCATCGTGCATTTCAGATATCCAGTATGCAACATGATCAAGAGTATCAATATTAAAATCCTTTTCACTTTTCCAGGTGGCATCAATAATAAAAGCGAGTTCACCCTGTGTAGCAAGAATTTTATTATCATACTTATCAATTAATATGTAGGTTACCTTATTATCAGTTAATATAGAATTGGTTTTGTTATAATTGATCCACTGATCATTTTCCAGAATACCTATACCCTCAGAAAAAGTGCCGATCCATATTCTCTGTTTTTTATCAACAGCAACAGAGTAGATCCAATCCTGTGGAATATTTGAATTTTTCTCGTTGTAAATTTTCCAGCTGGAATTACCGTTGAAGATTGCGAGTCCGCCCCCCATAGTTCCAATTAGAATATTTCCATTATTGAAGGCAATACTATAAACGCAATTATGGGGTAATGGAGAATTGTCTTTGTTATACAGAGTCCAGCTGTTGCCATCAAATTTTACCAGGCCGGAATCCCAGGTTCCAATCCAGTAAATTCCATCAGGGGCTTGAGAAACCAGGCGGATTGTATTTGAAGGCAATCCGCTGTTTGATGAATCAAAATGAATCCACGTATTCGTCTGGGAGGATAAAATTCCACAAAAGAAAAAGAACAATAATGGAATTAATAATTGGTTATAAGAAAGCATTCAGATAATCTATTTGCTTAGATTAATTGTGTTAATTTTTCTACAAATACCTGTTTAGGAACAGCACCAATTACAGTATCTTTAAGTTGCCCTCCTTGAAAAAATAAAACCGTTGGAATACTTCTAACACCATATTTAATTGCTGTCTGCTGATTATCATCAACATCAAGTTTTCCAATTTTAGCTTTACCTTCATATTCAGTAGCCATTTCTTCAATAATAGGTGCAATCATCCGGCAAGGTCCGCACCATGCTGCCCAAAAGTCAACAATTACAGGAAGTTCGGATTTAAGAGCTTCCTGATCAAAGTTATCATCTGTAAAAGTAAAAGGTTTCATTATAATACTCCTGTCATTTTATAAATTAAACAACCCCGTTTTTCTTTATAACTTCTCTTGCTATGATCCCTTTTTGAATTTCATTAGTACCTTCAAAAATTTTATTAATTCTGGAATCTCTATAATATCTCTCAACTGGTAATTCTCTTGAATAACCCATTCCTCCATGAACCTGAACAGCAAAGTCAGCAATTTTATCGAGTGATTCCGAGCAGAATAATTTTACAATTGCAGATTGTCTTGAAACATCTTTCTTCTGATCGTAATCTGTCGCGGTTCTATAAACGATTGATTCCATTGCATAGACCAATGCTGCCATTTCCGCCAACATAAATTGAATTGCCTGGAAATGTGAAATGGTCTGATCGAATTGAGTTCTTTGTTTTGCATACTGAGTGGACATTTCTAATAATTCTTTTGAAGCGCCAAGACAAGCAGCACCTAATCCCAATCTTCCGGCATCAAGTGTTTTCATTGCTAATAGAAATCCTCTTCCATCGGTTCCAATTAAATTTTCTTTCGGTATTCTAACGTTATCGAATGTGATAGGATTTGTAGTACTTCCGCGGATTCCCATTTTCTTTTCAGGGGGACCGGCATGGAAACCTTCCCGGTCTGTTTCAACAATAAAAGCACTAACCCCTTTT
>JBBIHP010000016.1:0-35383 GCA_037446915.1 Ignavibacteria bacterium | reverse complement strand
GTAGCAAAAGAGTGCCGGAATGTATGCGGATGAATTTCTTTTTTTATACCGGCATCTACAGCATACTTATTTACAATTTTCCAGATCCACATTCTCGATAACTTTGAACCTCTTTTATTCAGAAAAACATAATGATGACTTTTAGATTTCTTTTCAAATGATGGCCTTGCTTTAATCAGGTATTCGTTAATCCATTTAATTGCACTGCTTCCCACAGGTACAATTCTTTCTTTCGAACCTTTCCCAAGAACACGAATTACCTCATCATTAAAGAAGAGATCGTTTATTTTCAGGTTTATCAGCTCAGAGACTCTTAATCCGGATGAGTAAAATAATTCCAGAATAGCTCTATCTCTAAGAGATGCTAAATCATTGGTATTAGGTGCACTTAAAATTTTTTCGATTTCTTCGAATGAAAGGACAGCGGGTAATTTTCTGGATTTCTTAACCGATAATAATTTGTCGGTTGGATTTATTTCGATGTAATTATTATCCTGAAGATAACCGAAGAACCCTTTAATAGAGGACATATAACGCGCAGATGTAGAGCTATCTTTTCCCTGTAAACGTTGCTGTTCAAAATATTTTGCAATATCGCTTGCCTTTATATTATTGAGGTCGGTTATATTGCTAGTATTACAGAATGATAAAAAATTTTTAATGTCGTTTTGATAAGAATTAATAGTATTATCGGAGAGATTTTTCTCGAAACGTAAAATGGTAAGATATTCTTTTAAGAACTCTTCCATAAAAATTATTTTTCTTCCTTACTGGATTCCAGTTCTTCCTGATTAGGATACCTGATTCGTTTGTGATGTTGACCGATCAATATCTTGTAAAACGATTCTCTTATTTTGTTTATATCCTTAAAAGTAAGTGGTGCATCGTCAAGCTGCCCATCATCAATTCGTGCGCTAATAATGTTATTTATTATGTTCTCAACTTTCTGCGAGTCGCTTTCTGCTAATGAACGTACAGTTGATTCACAAGCATCGGCAAGCATTAGAAGAGCGGTTTCCCTTGTATTGGGTTTTGGTCCCATATATCGGTAATCATTAATTTCAACGTGGTCTTCGCCATAAAGTTGTTTTGCCTTCTCATAGAAATAGGTTATTATCATAGTTCCGTGGTGCATCGGGATAAAGTCGATTATTTCTTTCGGTAATCCGTTCTTCTCTGCAATCTCTATTCCTTTACTTACATGGTTACGAATTAATTCCACGCTTTGCTGTGGAGTTAAAGATTCATGAATATTTCCGGAATTAATCTGATTTTCAACAAAACTTTCCGGGTCTAAAGATTTTCCTATATCATGATAATATGCGCCAACCCTTGCTAATATTGGATTTGCACCAATTGTCTCTGCGGTTGTTTCTGCAATCGTTCCAAGCAACATAGAATGATTAAATGTGCCGGGTGCTTTATGTGCTAAATCTCTTAATAGAGGATGATTAAAATCAGTTAGTTCGAGCAACGTTAAGTCGGTGGTTATGTTGAATATCCTTTCGATAAAGATAATTAAGCCATAAGTAAAAACAGGACTTATAAGAGCATTGGAAGTAGCAAAGGCAAAACTTATGAGCATTTGATCGAATGATGCGAAACGCTCCAGACTGAATGCAAATATACTAACAACATAGCCAATAAGAATATAGAAGAAAGATCTAAAGATCTGCGTTCTGTTTTTAATATCCCTAACCGTATATGCCGCAAGCCCACCAGATACAATATTCATTAATGCGAATGCATAGTCATTTCCCCGCAATCCGCCGACAATAAGTGCAATAACAACTGTTCCGTAAAATCCAATTCGTGAATCGAATATTATTGTTAGAAGCATTGAAGCAACCGGAACAACAACCAGTAATTCAACTGGTGCAGATACATTCAGAGAGTAAATAAGGTATGTAAGAAAACTGATGAAGAGAATAATAATTGCAATCAGTAGTATTTTAAGATTGTCATTAAATATTCTTTTGCGGAACAGGTAGATATAAATGATAAGAAGCAGAAGGATAATTAATATGTGAATAAATTTACCAACGCCCTGGGTAATATTAGACCAGAAACCAATTTCTTCACCTTTTGCTATCTTGTACGAATCAATCTTTAATTTAACCTCTGGCGTTATTCTATCGTGCTTGGCAATTATTCTTTCATTCTCGTTTACAATTCCAATATTACGAGGAACCCTATCTTTAGCGTTCCGTATAGCAGCATCTGTTAATTCATAGCTGTAAATAATATTAGGTCGCAAGAAAAATGAAATATATTCTGTGAGTGCCTCATTTATTTCGGAATTATCACCAATATTTATTTTAAGAAGATTGTTTAGGTAATCATTGGCGCTTTCCCTATCAAGATAGAGTGTTTTAGGAAAGACACGTTCAAATTTTCCGTCCCTTACTGAAATACTATCCTTGTTTATTTCCTTGTAAGATAGATTTAACAATCCTCTTTGATTAATTCTATCTAAGATTTCTTTAGATAGCCGTAATATTTCTGTGAGTGAATATGATCTAACATTCTTAAAAGTTGCTGGTTTGTTCTTAAATTGAACAAAAATATTGAAAGAATTATCGCTGAGAAAAGTGTTATGAGATAATTCTTCATTTTTTTGTTTAGCAGAGACAAGTCTTGGAATTAGTGAATTATACTTTTTGATCGAATCAACACTTATGGAAGCGGCACTATTATCTCTTAAAAATATAGGATGAACACGGCTTGCTGCTTGCAGTCTCTCTTTTTCAAAAATATCATTGCTTTTAAGAATTTCGAAAGTTGTTGATGCAATTAAATCATCCTGAATCCATACAGAACCAATCGTAACCTCGGATTCAATTGATTCACCCCGGGGGAACATCATTACTATCAAAACAATTGTCGAAAGAATTATAAGAAATTTTATTCTTAGACTCTGTTTAAGTTTTGCTGCTTTATTCTGGTTCATTAGCATCAACTTTTTGATTTAAGTAACAATTTTAAAAATTCGTTCACCCCGCCTTCGTTATTAGTATTCTTTGTTATCATATCAGATAGTCTTTTAATTTCCGGTACTGCATTAGCAACAGCAATTTTCAAAGCATCTGTTTCGAATAATGATTTATCATTATACCAATCACCTAACACAGCTGCATGTTTAATTTTTACATGAGAATACTTACAAAGTTTTTTAAGTGCATCCCCCTTATTAGAACCCATTTTTCTAACTTCAAGATAATAAATACCGCCGTGACTTTGCGACTTATAAAATGATGTTCTTACACCAAAAGTAAAAGGGAAGGATAATTTGTTTGAAGCCTGTCTAAGCATATTGCTATAATCGCTTGTCATTACAATTTCCAGTGTATTTTTAATTATCCCGTGGTATGAATTAACCATCTCGTATCTGGCTCCGAACTTTTCAAGTAGATTTGGGATTAATGAGTTTTCCTCTGTATAGTAAATTGCATCGCCATGGCAAAGAGCAATTTTCAGAAAATAATGGTCGGCAAGTGAAATTGCTTTTGCAACTATCTTTTCCGGTATTGCTGATTGATAGATAATTTTATCAGTAAGATTATTTTTAATTAAAGTACCATCCAGCGAAATTATGGGTTCTTCTAAAGAAAGAGTTTGAGCATAACTTACAGTTGCACTATGTAATCTTCCGGTTGCAATTGAAAACTTAACTCCAAGTTCTTTCAACTTTTTTACTAGCACACCAGTATCCGGATGAAGATTTCCATTATCATCCAGGATGGTTCCGTCCAGATCAAAAACTACAAGTTGAATTTTCTTTAAAACTTCTTTTGAAATCATATTATAATTAACAAAAAAATTGACCAGTATTTATTTAAAATATCTTTTGTAAGAAGGAAAAATGATAGAAAAGAATAAAAATTCAGGGAAAGACAATAAGCATAACATGATATTTAACAGAACTAAATATTTTCCAGATCCTTTATGGCGTCATCAACAGAATTACAAATTTTTAAGACCCTATCAAGTTGAGAAATTTCAATTAGAGTTCTTACATTTTTTGTTGGAGAAGCAATTCTAATTTGCCCCTCATTCGATTGTAATATACGGAAAGCTAATAATATGGCGCTCAATCCAGAACTATCGCAATAGTCCACTTCCGAAAGGTCAATTATAAGTTTTTTCACTTCATCAGTATGCATAAGGATAGTAAATTCACCTTTAACAAAACCGGCAATTGAGGCATCGAACCGTTTTTCATTTAACTTAAATGCGGTAATATCCCCCATCCTTTTTAGTTCGAAATTGATATTTTCGCTCATCTAAACGCCATTTCTAATTTTTTTCTACTACAATCTACAAATTCATTTGATTACTTAAAAGATGGTACCTAAAACATCTTTAAAAAATTGATGTAATTCGTATATATCAGGTCAGGGTCCTCGTTGGAATTAACAATCCTTATATCATAGTAATCTTCTGTCTTTTGTTGTTCAAATCCAATTTTTATGCTTGTTTTAACAATATTAGCTACCGCTGTTAAAAAAACATCAGATGATCTGTTCAAATCCATAACAACATCATATTCTTTATTCTTTAGTATCCTAACAAATGGTTTAACAGGTAGATTTAATCTACTTTTGGTTTCATCCTTAAATTTTATGAAAGTCACATCTTCCTTTCCCGAAAATAAATTCAATTTACTTTCGTGGAGTATAACAGTTACACTCTTTCGTTTTTCCAGTAAAAATTTAATAATCACCAAACTCTTTGTAAACTCTAAAGGATCTTCGGGCATTATAATAAAAAACGTTAAACTGTTTGATAGGATTCCGTTGAATGTGATCGGAGCCTTTTTAATCATCAGATATTTTTTACGGATAATGTAATGTGCTAAGTTGAATTTTATTTTCTCGAACATTTATTTAATCCCGATCATATCAAGAAATTCTTCTTCGCTAATTATTTTTATACCAAGCTTGTGGGCTTTGTCGAATTTTGAACCGGGGCTTTCACCCACAACAACAAAATCCGTATTCTTACTTACAGAAGATACAACAACCCCTCCATTTTCAATAATTTTTTCTTTAGCATCTTCGCGGGACATTGACGACAGTGTGCCGGTAAGTACAAATGTTTTGCTTTGTAGTTTTTCAGAAATTTTATTTCTCTTTTCTAAAGCAAACGTCAAGCCGGCTTTATAAAGCCGATCTATTATTTGTGTGTTATGTTTATCTGAAAAGAATCTCTTGATACTATTGCTAATACTCGGTCCTATTTCCGAAACTTCTTCAATCTCTTCAATTTTAGCTTGTACTAAATTTTCAATTGATAAAAAATGTTCTGCTAATTTTTTAGCAGCTCCGGCTCCAACATATCTAATCCCTAATGCAAAAAGGACTCTATCGAATGGACGCTTCTTACTTTCTTCAATAGCATTTAATAAATTACTAATACTCTTTTCACCAAACCGTTCTATTTTAATTAACTCTTCTTTTTTGTCTTTCAAATCATAAATGTCTGCATAACTTTTCAGGTAACCTAAATCGACAAATAAATTGATGAGAGAATCACCAAGTCCAACAATATCCATCGCTCCGCGGGATGCAAAATGTGTAATCCTTCCTTTTACCTGTGCCGGACAGGAATAATTTTCGCAGTAAATTGCAACTTCATTTTCCGGCTGTGAAAGCTTTGACTGGCATACAGGGCATTTATTTGGTGGAATTACTGCTTTAAGTCCGGGTGTTCTATTTTCAATATCAACAGAAACAACTTTAGGAATAACATCGCCACCCTTTTCAATAATCACCAAGTCGCCTTCGCGTATATCTTTTCTTTTAATCTCATCATAATTATGTAGAGTAGCGCGGCTAATTGTTGAGCCGGCAAGAAAAACCGGTTCAAGTTCTGCAACAGGTGTCAATGTTCCCGTTCTTCCAACTTGCCATGTAATTTTGTGAAGTCTGGTTATCGCCTGTTTAGCTTTGAATTTAAATGCTATTGCCCATCGTGGTGATTTTGCAATGCTTCCTAATATTTTTTGTTGTCTAAGTAAATTAACTTTTACAACAACCCCGTCAATTTCGTAAGGTAATTTATCTCTTTTATCTTCCCATTCATTGCAGTAATTAATTACTTCGCCTATTGATTTACAAAGACAGTAATTTTCATTTACACGAAAACCAAGTTCTTTTAATAATTCCAAATTGTTAAGATGTGTTGATAACTCCTCTGCATCCGAATACAAATAATAAGTAAATACTTTAAGCGGTCGGCGGGCAACTTGTTTTGGGTCTAATAATTTAATTGTACCTGCAGTAGAATTGCGGGGATTAGCAAATGTTTTTTCACCGTTTAATTCCCTCTCCTCATTCAATTTGTTGAATTGATCCAATTCCATATATATTTCGCCGCGTACTTCTAAATCAGAAGCAATAAACTTCTGTTTCTGTTTTATTGATAAAGGAATAGTTCTAATTGTTTTGATATTGTTTGTTATTTCTTCTCCGGTGGTGCCATCACCGCGTGTTGCCCCAGTTTCCAGTAGTCCATTAACGTAGCGTAAGCTTACCGATACTCCGTCAATTTTTAATTCACAGACATATTCAACAGTTTCGTTTTCCGGTAAAGACTCTCTAACCCGGCGGTCAAAATCTATCAACTCCTCCTCACTATAGCAATTTGATAGACTGAGCATCGGTATTTTGTGCTGGACGGGTTTGAATTCATTGGTAACATCAGAACCAACCCGTTGAGTGGGTGAATCTGGAACTATTAGATGAGGGAATTGTTTTTCAAGTTGAATTAATTCATTGAATAGTTGATCATATTGAAAATCGCTGATGGTTGGTTGAGCCAGAACAAAGTAATTGTAGTCATGTTCTTTTATCAGCTTGCGAAGCTCTTCAATTCGTGTTTTGGGATCTGTTTTCATTCTTTGCCGGAACAGATAAAATATAAGATTTTACTGTATCTGGATTAATGATATAACTACGTAATTCACCTTTAATTCCGGGAACCTGTAATTGCTTGTTGTTTAATTCCATTGTTAATAAACCGGCATTCCCAACCGAAACTCTAAATTCCTTTTCCGCCTTAAAATTTATTTGTTCGTTTTCACTCATAAAGTTCTGAAATATTACTTTATTATCGGAGAGAACTTTAACCCATACTCTTGCGGAAGCTTTTAATGCAAGTTTTAAACTGTCATCTTGCTGAATAAAGGATTCTTGCGATGTATTTTCATCCAGCTCAAATCGATTTTCTGTGCTTTTACTTATTTCACCGGAAGTATTTTCTGTTTCAATTGTGGGTTCTTCACTAATAAAAACAAAATATACCGTTATAAGAATAATTATTACTCCAAATACAATATATAGTAGAGGTTTATTAGGTAATTTATTCTTAACCACTGATTCTATTGGCTGATTTTTTTCTTCAACAACTTCATCTTTTGGAATAGCAAACTCATCGGCTAATGCCTTTTGTTCCGGGATTATTTCTGAAAGAGACTCTTTTTCTACTACATGTTTTTCCTGATTAATTTTCTCTTCGGTCATTCCTTTTCTAGCTAGTTCATATTTTTTCAAAACCTCTGTTACGTTAAAATCGGCAACCTGGGCATACTCTTTTATAAATGCACGGATATATAAATCGGGAAGAATTTCAAAATTGCCATCTTCAATTGCCTGAAGAAATTTTATATCAATTTTTGTCCTGCTTGCTATATACTGGAGTGAAATTTCTTTGGATTCTCTGAATGATTTTAATTCTTTTGCAAACTTTTTTAAAGATTCAGTCATATTTCAATTATTATTTTTATTCACGAATCAATTTAGCCGCAAACGAACCATCGAAACCATGAATATGAGGAAAAGTCTTAACATATCCATCATCATCAACATAATCTTTTTGTACAAATAGAGACGCATCAATAAGTTTGAACTCAGTATGTTCACTTAAGAACTTATTGATCTGATCTTCGTTTTCTTCCGGTTCCAGAGTACATGTACTATAAACAAGGTATCCGCCCGGTTTTACAAGAGATGCACCTTTTTTAATTAAATCCTGTTGAATATTAATAATTTTTCTAATATCCCCCAAGTCTTTCTTCCATTTTAAGTCTGGTTTTTTTGTTAGCGTACCAAGCCCTGAGCAGGGTGCATCTATCAATACTCTATCAAATCCAATTTCATCTGTGTAATCCAGTGAATCAATGGCAGTGGTTTTTACATTTGTGATTTTCAATCGGTCAAGATTTTTGTTGAGTATTTTTAGCCGGCTTTCAAATCGATCCAATGCAATAATTTCACCGGTGTTCTGCATAAGATCGGCTATAAAGCCAGTTTTACCGCCTGGTGCAGCACACAAATCGAGAACTCTCATTCTGGGTTTAGGATCGAGCAAAACAACAGGAAACCCGGTGCTTTCGTCTTGAACTGAAAAATATCCTTTAGAAAAATATTCCCAATCTGTAATATTTGAAAGTGAACTCATTCTAATGAATTGATCATGAGCTTTACTATCGTAGTATTTTAGACCGACTGAGTTTAACAGGTTTTTCAATTCTTCTTTATTTGTTACAAGATTATTAACACGTAGAGTAAGTGTTGGCTTATCGTTATTGGCAATTAATAATTTCTCTGTTTCATCTTTACCAAATCTTGCTAACCATCTTTTTACCATCCAGGAAGGATGTGAATAATAAGCACTAAAATAACTAATCAAATCTTCATCGGGATTTGGATATCGAATTCCTTCTTTACTACGTATAATATTTCTTAAAACACCGTTTGCAATATCGGCATATTTCTGACCTTGTAGTTTTTTAACAAATTCAACTGCCTCGTTAACAGCAGCGTAGTCCGGTACTTTATCTAAAAAGAGGATTTGATAAAGAGCAACACGAAGAGCGTTTTTAATATTAGGAACAACTTTTGAGAATTGACCTTTGTAAAATCCATTTAATATCCAGTCTATTCTTCCCATCCATCGCATAACACCATGGACAATCTCGAATAGCAAGGCTTTGTCCGGTCCAATTAGATTTGAGTTTTTTAATTCGATCTCTAATAATTTATCGAGGTAGGCATCAGTTCTATCAATCCGGTTTAAAATTTTTACAGCAAAACCTCTAACACCCTGGTAGAGATTTAATATTGCCTGATCGTTAATATTCTCATTACTCATTGAATTCAGAGCTTTATTCAGTTAATTTGGAGGAAATTCTATTTAAAACACAAAAGGGCTGTAAAATGAAACAGCCCTCAAGTTCAGTAAAAATATTTTGTTAAGCTTGTTTTAATCCGTATTTCTTCTTAAATCTTTCAACCCGACCGGTGGAATCAACAATTTTCTGTTTTCCTGTAAAGAAGGGATGACATTCCGAACAAATTTCGAGCTTAATACTGCTTACTGTAGAACGCGTTACGAATGTATTTCCACAAACACATGTAACTTCACATTTTCTGTAAGTAGGATGAATACCTGTTTTCATGAATTAATACTTCCTTGCTGATTTTTGAGGTCGAAATTTACACAGGAGCGCCTAAAAAAACAAATTTTCTTCAAAAAACCTTAATTATTCGACTCTTTTAGCTCTTTTAAGTGAATCTTGTTTTGCTTGTGCTTTTTTAACGGAATCCAGTAAAGCTCGATACCTTTCAATAGTTTTCTTATCGGCTTCTTCACGAATAAAAAACCCATCAAATTCCTGTACATCCTCGCCACCCTTAACAACATTAGCCTGGAGGTTATTTCTTCTTTTATTTTCACCGCTTATATAATCATCCAGAGCCACAGAACGATTACTATAAATGGGGTATTTAGAACCCGGTTTTACTACAGCATCATTTGGATTTACAGTAACGTTTAATGAAGAGGAAGAACTCTGTCTTGCTACATTTGAAGATTGTTTATTAGTTCTATCGTTGTTGATATTCTGATCGGTAATTACATTCTCATTATCTGATTGTGCTAAAATTTGCGGTGGATCGGTCATTAATGGATTATCATACTGGTCATTGCCTGGAAGAAAAACAAATAATAAAATTATAACAGTAACCACCACAGCAGAAGGAGCAAAAAACTTTATCAAATTGAATTGTACCCTCGGCTCAGGTAGTGTTTCAAAGTTTTTATTTTGAATTCGGGTCATCAGCTGAAATTCAAAATTATCTGGTGCATTAACTCTGGGAAGTTCCTTTAAATCATTTAGTAAATTGGAAAATTGTTTTTCTTCATCATTGTAAATGTTTTTTCCCATAAGCCCTACTCGTTATAAATGTGTTTTAATAATTTCTGTAATTGTGTTCTCCCCCTATTAATTCTCGATTTGACGGTTCCAATAGATAATTTCGTTATGTCGGCAATTTCTTCGTAGGACAAACTCTGTATATCTCTAAGAATCACTACTTCCCTATAAACAGGTTTAACTCTTAATAGAGCACGCTGGATCATTTCATTTTTAATTTCACTATCGGCAGATCTATCCGGAGCTAAAAATGATTTATCTTCAATTTGGATAGAACGTTCATCATCGGAATTATCAATAGAAAAAAGATTTCTTCTTTTTCTACGCTTCAATTCATTTTTAGCAAGATTTCCGGCAATAGTATAAATCCAGGTTGAAAACTTAGCAAATTCTCTATAAGAGTCTTTGTTAAGGTAAAATTTAATCATAGTATCTTGAACAATATCAGTACAAGCATCCCGATCCCCCACAAACCTAAATACGAAATTCATTAATGGATCCTTATAACGCTTGACTAAAATTTCATATGCATCCAATGTATTGGAAACCTGAAATTCTTTGATTAATTCTTCGTCAGTTAACTCTGTTAAATTCCTATTAAGTGCCAATTATACCTTAACAAATTTGATAATGTTTCAAAATTTTGCGCTCAATTTTACTTATAAACGCAGTTTTTTTCAATATTGTTAGTACTTTTCTCAATTAATCCAGCAATTCCGAAATTAATATAGAAAGAATGGTTTTAGAGTCCATATTTGTTGATTTTACAGCAATATCGGCATTAAATAAAGCTCCAGATACCTTGAGCAACCTCTCGTCGGTCATAAAATACTGGGCTTTTTTACAATTCACATAATAAAACCAGCTAACTTTAAGCATACCGGCTCCTTCATTATCATTTACATTGGAGCGCAATAATTCCATAATCTGTGAAATTGTTGTAAAATACTTTGCCAGCATATTAATAATAAAAACTATTTCAATTCCGGCATCAATAAGATTGAAAGCTATTTCGAGAGCTTTTCCTTTATTCTTTGTTGCGAGTGAATCCTGAAGATCGAAAATAGAATATTGTTTTGTCGGAGAAACAATTTTCTTTATCACGTCAAATGTTAATCGTGGATTATTTATTGAATAATTATAAATTTTCTCCAATTGCATTTCAAGTATACTTTTATCCTCGCCAACAATTTCAATTAATCCGCGCACAGTATTAAAATCGATTTCCAGTTTCATTTTAGATGATTTATTAACGAGCCACTCAATTAAATCATCACCTTTCTCTACCTTAGCTTCAAAAATATATTTATGATTTACCAGCAGTGAATATGGTTCTTTATTAATATCGTTTATTTTACCATAGTAGGCACAAATTAATATTGAAAACTCCGGTGGATTAAGAATGAATTGGTTCAATTCTTTTTTATTATTAAGATTTTCAAAATTCTTTAACACTAATAATTTCTTTCCACCACCAAAAGGAAATGAGTAAGCAAGATCCAGAATTTGAGTTAGATTACTACTTTTATTAAGAGTTATGAATTCCTTATCAAATTCAGAATCAACCATCGGTTCAATTTTTTTTCTGATTTCTTCAATAGTTGTGTCTATGGCATAATCATCCTCTCCAAAAAGGAAATAGATAGGAAGAAGTTTTTCCTTTGTAAGAAATTTTGAAACGTCATTAACCGAAGGGAGCTTAGACTTTGCCATTTATTCAGGAATTTCTTTTTTATTTTTTTCGAATTTAATCGCTTTTCGTATAAATATGATAACTCCACCCCAAACAGTTCCAATCACCAGGACTGCTGTTATAATAGTTTCCATTTAATTCTCGTTTTTCAAGACATTTTTTACAAATGTTTTATTCAACATTATAAACAGTGACAAAACAATTAACCATTGAGCTAAACACGTCCCTAAATTTTCAGTATGAAATGGATTCCACCATTCTGGATCCCAGGTTGTAGAAGAAATCAACCACCACAAAAGAAGAACAGTTACCTCAATTGGAACCAGATAAGTAATAATAATATTATACCACTTACCTATTTTAATATCGCTTCCAAATCCATTAATAATATTTGTTCTAAATTTATCAACACCGTATTTAATCAACGCAAAAGAAATAAATGCGCCGCTTATTATTAATCCGACGCCCCAAACCCAATCCTGATTAATAAAGAACTTCATATTTAATGCCGATGGAATACCAAGAATAAATCCGGCACTGGCAACAATTAAAATTGATTTCTTTCGTGATAAACCAAAGTCCATTGTTGTCTTTGTTGCTAATTCAATCATAGAAAAAAGTGAGGTAAGTGCAGCAAAGGATAAGGCCATAAAAAAGAGTGAAGCAAATATTGTATTTACAAGAATACTATCTGACATTTTAGAAAATAACAATGGCAGATAAATAAATGTTAAACCCGTGTTAGCCGGCCCTGATTGTGAAATCTGCATCATTGCGTCTGTAGAACTTAATGCAAAGACAGTTGAAAAAATTGTAATGCCGGCAATTAGAGAAACTGAATTATTTCCAAATCCAATCAATGCAGCATTAAGAGCAATATCTTCTTTCTTTTTCATATAGATTGCATAGGTCATTATTAAACCCCAGCCGGCACCTGTATCCCATGCATTTTGAGTTAAAGCATTTAACCAGACTTTATAATCGAGAATGAATTCTAACTTGGGTGTAAATAAATACTTAATCCCTTCGATTGCATTGGGTAGAGTAACCGCTCTTATCAGAAGGACTATAAGGATAATAAGTAACGAAGAGACCAGATAACGATTTGCTTTTTCAATTCCTTTTACAACACCTTTATAAATTACAAATCCCCCAATTACCATAGCCACTAAATGAAAAAAGACGGGCATACCACTTTCAGAGAATTGCTGCCAGTAGTTCAAATGATTTGCTGTATTAAATAAATCGCCGGAGAAAGCCGAAACGAAGTACCTTATACACCAACCGGCAACAACCGAATAATAAAACATAATTGCTGTTGAAACAAACGTAATAAATGCACCCATCCATGCAAAATTTTTTCCGGCTGTTTTACCAATTGCCCCGATTGGTGATAAGCGGGTTGATTTACCTAATGCAAACTCGGCAATTATTAATGGAATCGACCATACTAATAAAAAAATTACCCAGGGAATTAAGAATGAACCGCCGCCATTTTGAGCAACAACCCTGGAAAACCGCCAAATATTACCTGTACCAACTGCTATTCCAAGTGTTGATAATATTAGTCCCCAGCGCGATGTAAAAAACTCATTCTGCTGCATTTAAATCAGATTGCTCTTTTTTCAACTGTAACTTTTTGCATTACTACATTATCAACAGGACGATCCATGTTATTTGTAGGAACCTGGCTAATTGCATAAACAACATCCATTCCTTTAATCACTTTTCCAAAAACAGTATGGCGTGCATTAAGCCATGGTGTAGCAACTACAGTAATAAAGAACTGACTTCCATTAGTATTAGGACCAGCATTAGCCATCGATAAAATTCCGGGGGAATCATGCATTAAAGAAGGAACAAATTCATCTTCAAATTTAGCTCCATAAATACTTTCGCCACCCATTCCGGTTCCGGTAGGGTCTCCACCCTGTATCATAAAATCTTTTATTACTCTATGGAAAATAATTCCGTCGTAATAACCTTTAATTGCCAGACCGGCAAAATTCTTAGCAGTTCTGGGTACATCGCGTGCAAACAATTCTATTTCGAATGTTCCCATATTAGTTTGTACTGTTGCAATTAATTTTTCGTTATTCTTCAATTCCATTAAATTATCCAAAGTATCTCCATTTTCTATTTTTGTTTGAAAGTTTTCTTGAGTTTGATTTTGTTTATTATTTTCTGAACAGGATATTATCAAAATACTAATTAAGATTATACTAAATAATCTTTTGATCATTGTTTCCCTCCTTAAGGTTTAATTACACCATTATAAATCATTACTAATATAATTATACCGATAACAATTCGATAAATGATAAAAATAAAAGTGGATTTTTTTCTTAAGTACCTTAACAAAAATTCTATTGATAAATAACCGAATATACCTGAGACAACAGTAGCAACAGCAATCGTAATAATTCCGCTGGTATCGATGTATTTAAGTGCCTGGTAGAATTGTAGTAAACCGCTTGCAGCAATAGCAGGTATACTCATTAAAAATGAAAACCGTGCAGCAGTTTCTCTGCTGAATCCTAAAAATATTGCCGCAGTAATTGTTGTACCCGAACGGGAAGATCCCGGTATTAAAGCCAGGGACTGAGCAAAACCGATTATTAAAGCATCATACCATTTAATATCGCCGGCAGAACGGTTGAACTTTCCGCTCTTTTCAGCAACGGCTAATATTAGAGCCAGAACTATCAGACTTGCGGCAATAACATATAAATTTTTTGTTAAAGCTCCTTCAATAATATCCTTAAATCCTATTCCTATTATCGCTACAGGAACGGTTGCAATAACAAGATACCATCCCATCCGAGAATTAATGCTTTGCTCAGAAAAGCTCTTTCTACTAACAATAACATCATTGATAAAATCTCTTAGAATCAACCAGAGGTCTTTCCAGAAATATAAAATAACAGCCAGCAAAGTGCCGAGTTGAATTACAGCAATAAACGCCGTCCATCTTTCGGGATTAACATCAGAAATTAGGTTCATTAGTTTTCCCGCAACAGTTAAATGCCCGGTACTGCTTATTGGGATAAATTCGGTTAATCCTTGAATTACTCCTAAAATTATTGCTTCGATAATGTTCATAAAATCCTTTTAGAATAAGTAAGTTACACCGACTTTCAAGCCGACGGAAATTGAATTGAGGTTCACATTTTCGTTATTTGTAAAGTTTACAATTTTTTTCCCGGATTCCGATGATAATTCCCCTGTTATATCATATCTAAGGTCGAGTCCTACCAACACATAAAGATTTGATGAAAGGAGTGTGTTGGCATCTGCTTTTAATAAGAGTCCGAACCCGTTAGAAGTATAATTTGTTTTATTGATAATTGTCTCATCGAGGTTAGCAAACCTTAATCCTAATCCACTACCAAACTTAAATTTATACCCGGGACCGGAAAGTACATAGTAACCAATTAAACTTGGACGGTGCATCAAATATGAAATGTCGTAAACTCCACCGGTATTAATAAACGTTGTGTATGAATCAATCGCGAGACTATACTCTAATCCAAGCTGAAAACTTTCACTTGTAAGATAACCTAACTCACCTGTAAAATTTATTGAAGTGCCAAAAGATTTTAGTTTGCTATTAACCGGTGCAAAATTGTAATTGATATAATCCCTGTATGCTGGTGTTGATTTGTAATCGATGCCCATTGCCAGACTAAAATCCCATTGCGCATATAAATTAAATAATGGAAATAGAACTATAAGAATTATTTTTTTCATTTAGGTTCCGAGTTAATATCAAATACAGTGAAAAAATTTTCTTTTTTAATTCCTTTTTTAACACGGAATTTATTCACAAGATAAATAACGCCAACAGTAGAACCGATAAAAATAAAATAAGAAATGAAATGGGTAAGAAGAGCATATGCAGCGCTCAACTCATAATCAAAATTGTAAAGTTGTGTTAGAACAAAAATTGAAATAATATGATAAGAGCCTGTTCCACCGGGAGTTGGAATTATAACTCCATAGGCGCTAATGGTCATAAATACCCATGCAAGAGCAAAGTTTATTGTTCCGTATTTCTGCATATCGAGCATAAAAAAACCAACGTAGGAATTAAGAGCATAAAAGACCAGTATCAGAGCTGTATAGAGAGTGATAATAAATAATGTTTTAAAATCCTGTATGCTCGATAAACCGCTTATCAAAGTTGAAAAAAGCTCCGAATATTTTTCGGATAACTTTTTATTGAATTTAGATAATATCCTCACAATTACATATCCGAATTTCTCTTCGTACTTAACCATAAATACAATTAGAATAGAAACAAAAAATATTGCGGCAAATCCTATCATAAGAGAAGTCTTAAGCCAGATGACCTGTTCGAATAAGTTACCCGGGAAAATGTAAACGCTCAATAGTGAAGCGAAAGCAAATGTACCGATATCTATTATTCTCTCTATTACAACTGTTCCAAGCATTGTAGTCCGGGAGAGCCCTTCCCACCTTCCAATGAACAAACCTCTATACACTTCACCAAGCCGTGGAATAACACAATTAACACCATAACCAATCATAACAGCCGAAAATAAATTAAATAATGACACATCCTGCTTAACTGATTTTACCATTAACTTCCATCTTAAGGCTCTGATGAAGTGAGACAGGAAAAATACAAGGACATAAATTATAAGCCAGAAGAGAGAAGTATTTAAAATAAGAGAGAAGGATTTTTTTAAGTCAACTTTAAGAAATGCAAAATATAGGAATAAAAATGTCAGGATAACCGGCATCAAATAACCGGTTAGTTTTTTAATGTTGATTCTATTTTTTTCAGCGGAGGTCAATAATCTTTGTTCCTTTAGGAGGATAAAAGGTAAATCGCGATTCTGAAATTTCCGGATTCTCTTTTATATCCGTAAACCGGAAACTGAATCGTAAATCGAGCAGATCAACAATTTCAAGCTTACTTATCAGGTTAGAATTATTTATCCATATCTTAATTTCTTTTACATCAAGCTGATCGTCTTTAGGTGTTAATAGAATTACCTTTTCGTTGTCATTCGATTCCTCTTTAACAAATTTAATTCTGCATAGAGCCGGATAGTCGAAAATAAATCTTTCAAGAGAAAAGGAAGTTGGATCGTCGTAAAAGGGACTAATAATTACTTTCTTATTCGTTTTATCATAATTCCAAACCGATTCTCCATTAGAAATGATTGTGCTTCTTTTCTGCTCAACAATAAACTTATTCTTGCGTTTATAAATAAGCGTTCCGTTATCCCTACCAGTAGATTTACCCTTTGGATTAACAATTGTCTGAGAAAAAGCAGCACTAAAACTTGAAATGGAATTAAACTTTTCCTGGGCTTTTTTAAGAATTTCGTTTGCACTCTGAGCATAGAGAAATTGTGCAAATAAAAAAAAGAAAACTATTATGGTCTTCATAATATTATAATGATCTTAAAATAGTTTCGAGCTGTTCTTCATTTTCTACAATAACTTCGCGGGCTTTACTTCCTTCCGATGGACCGACAATTCCGGCTTGTTCAAGCTGGTCAACAATTCTTGCAGCTCTTGAATAACCAAGTTTCAGTCTGCGCTGAAGAAGAGAAACAGAACCCTGTTGATGTCGAACAACAACTCTTGCAGCTTCATCAAACATAGGATCGAGATCGGAAAGGAAATTACCAGTTTCTGATTTTTTCTTTTCATACATCGAAGGTAAAAAGTAACGTTTGGAAAATCCTTGCTGGGCATAAATAAAATTTGTTACTCTCTCAACTTCTTCGGTTGATATAAATGCGTTCTGAATTCTAATTGGTTTAGGCATACCACCGGGCAAAAATAACATATCCCCGCTTCCTAATAATTGTTCGGCACCGTTCATATCTAAAATAGTACGTGAATCAATTTTTGTAGCAACCTGATAAGCCATACGTGCACTAAAGTTTGCTTTAATTACCCCGGTTATAACATTTACAGACGGACGCTGCGTTGCAAGAATCAAATGAACACCAACAGCTCTTGCAAGTTGAGCAAGACGTGCTATCGGTTCTTCAACTTCTTTTCCGGATGTAATCATTAAGTCGGCTAACTCATCAATAATAATAATGATGTATGGTAATTTATGATGTTTCATCTCTTCGGTATCCTTGGGCCTGGTCTTGGGATTGGATACCTTTTTATTGTAATCAACAATATTACGCACACCGGCTTTGGCTAATTTATCGTAACGTTTTTCCATTTCGTATTCAACAGCTTTAAGAGCCAGCAATGCATTGGATGGATTTGTAATAATCTCTTCTTCCAGATCAGGTGATACAGCTAAAAAATGTTTGTTAAGTTTTTTGTAGAAAGAAAGCTCGATCTTCTTTGGATCGACAATAACAAATTTTATATCGGATGGATGCTTCGCATACAACAAACTGTTTATAATCATATTAATACCAACACTCTTACCCGAACCAGTAGAACCGGCAATAAGCATGTGAGGCATTTTTGCAAGGTCGGTTATATAAACATCACCGGAGATTGTTTTCCCCAAAGCTAAAGGTAATTCCCCTTTTGCTTCTTTTATTTTACTAATTACAGAACGGGCTCTAACAATTGATGCTTGAACATTAGGAATTTCTACACCAATAGCACTTTTACCGGGAATGGGTGCTATAATTCTAATTCCCCGAGCTGCAAGTGCAAGTGCAATATCATGTTCAAGACTAACAATACGACTTATCTTAACCCCCGGCGCCGGAACAATTTCGTAGAGTGTTACAACAGGTCCCGGAGTAACAGTAATATCCTCAATTTGAATATCGAACAGGGCAAGTTTCTCTTTTAATAGCTCGGCGTTACGTTTTAATTCGCTTTCATGAATCTTAACTTCTTCATCTTCTGCGGGAGTTAATAAATCCATAGTTGGTGAGTTGAACTTAATATTTTCATCCCACTGATCGGGGAGACTTGCTTCTGCTTCCTTATCAATTGCCGGAAGTGAATCGTCAGTTTTATGTTTATCGGATTTTGATAAATCAATTTTCTTAGACTTTGATAATTCCTCTTTTGGAAATTCCGGTTCAATTACTTTTTCAGGTTCGTCTTTTTTAACAATCCGGATTCTTGTTTCTGGAAGTTCGTCTTCAACTTCTGCGGCTTCAATATCTTCATCCTGTTTAAGAAGTGATTTTAATTTTTTATCACCTCTTAAACTTTTAATCTTGTTTAGGTTATCATCACTTTCTTCGTCGGCCGGTTTTACTTTTAATTCATCTTCATCAGATTCATCGGATTTATAAAACTTCTTTAAGAACTCAAGTATTCCACTAAGCCGGATATCGAATGCAATAATTAATGTAACAATCATAGCAGCTATTAAGAATATAATACTTCCCAGAGGTCCCAACAATTTACTGATTGCAACTCCAAAGAAAGCGCCGATATTTCCTGATAACTCATAAACATCTGTAAACAAACTGAACTCGGGAGTGAATCTTAACATTCCGAAAAATGTCGAAATCAATATTCCCATAACAAGTAAAAAATTGGTAACATAGATAGCAAGTTTATAAGAAGCAGCACGAAGAACCGAATAACCCCAAACAAACATTATTACAGGAAATATTAACGAAAAGTACCCAAGCGTGGAATGGATAAAGAAGTAAGAAATATAAGCGCCAAAAATACCGAGCCAGTTGTATGTTCCGGCCGCTTTACTTCTTAGTTCGGGATTTGAACTGAAAACATTGAATAAATCCGTAAATCTAAATGAGAATGAGGAATCGTCGAATCTTGAATACGAAAGGATGCTCAAGAATATAAGGACGGCAAAAACAATTAAAAAAATACCGAGCAGCTTTTTCTTTTTAGCCGGTGATACTACAAAATACTCCTTACCGTTTCCAGTGTTTTCTTTAGCTTTATTTTTCTTTGGCATTAATCGACTTAGTATTTTTGCCAGATTTTTTTGGTTTATCGGGAGATGGTACTAATTTTTTAATAACCCCGGAATTATAAAACGGAATAACATCGGTCGAATTTATTTTAGCACATTCTTTAATATCAAATTCGAATCCATTTTCAAACAATAGTTTACCGTGGTCAGTATTTTTAAGCATATTTGTAATACTTTTGGAATAATTTTTATATAGTAATTGGCTAGCAATTGCAGAATCTGTGAGTTCAACTTCGATATCACTTTGTTCAAGGTTAGAAATAATATTACCGGCGCACACAGCATCTTCAAGGTTGAAACCGCCGTTGGTTCCGGCACAAATAATTTCAGCGTCTTTATTAAGCGAGATTAGATGATTTACTATTGCATCAAGATTATTGAAGCAAGCAATAAAGAGATTTTCTGCAAATTTAGCTTTAACAATAGATCTTGAACCATTAGTAGTATATAGAATTATTGATTTCCCGCCAATAACTTCAGCGGTATATTCTAAAGGTGAATTACCAAGTGCAAAACCCTCCACCTTTTTGGTATTTCTTTCGCCACCTAAAATAGTTTGACTTCTAAAAGCATCGCCAGATACTTTAACAGCGAAGTCAACCGTATTAACCGGAATAACTTCTTTAGCACCGTTTGAAAGCGCAGTAACAATAACTGTTGAAGCTCTTAGAACATCAATTACAATACAGGTTTTGCCCGTAAAGTAGAGCTCATCCAGATGTAGATTCGAATATAGAACGTTTATTTTCATTTTAGTTTTTTATAAATGGCAGTTTAGTAATAACCGCCGGAACCTCTTTTCCTCTAATTAAGAAATTAATTTGATTTCCCTCTTTTGCGTAGTCAGCTTCTACATACCCCATTGCTATTGCTTTATCCAGCACTGGACTTACAGTACCACTTGTAATATGTCCAACCTTTTTACCATCAATAGAAAGGTCGTATCCATGCCTTGGAAATGATTTTTCATCTGATATTAACGGAACTAATTTTCTTTTTAATCCTTCTTCTTTCACTTTCAATAAAACGTCTTTACCAATGAAAGAAGGTTTTTTTAGTTTGGTAATCCAGCCCAGCCCGGCTTCCAAAGGATTTGTTGTTTGATCAATATCATTACCGTATAGACAGAAACCCATTTCTAATCGTAATGAATCTCTTGCACCAAGTCCGACCGGTTGAATGTTTAATTCTTTTCCGCTTTCAAAAAGTGCATTCCAGATTTTTTCTGCAATATTTTCATCACCCTTAAAATACAATTCGTAACCGAGCTCGCCTGTATATCCGGTTCTGGAAAGAATCATTTCAACACCAGCAACTTTTGCATTAAAGAAATGATAATATTCAAGGTCGACCGATTTATCACATATTTTTTCAATAACCTTTTTAGAATTAGGACCCTGAACAGCAAGCAATGAGTATTCATCGCTCTCATCAATTATTTCCACCCCGAATGTATTATTCTTTTTCATCCATTCGTAATCTTTGTCCTTGTTAGATGCATTAACAACAAGCATAAATTCTTTTTCGGAGATACGATACACAAGAAGATCGTCAACTATTCCTCCATCATTATATAACATTGCAGAATACTGAACTCTTCCATCGTACAATACAGATGCATCATTAACAGTAATGTGCTGAACGAAGTCAAGAGCTTTATTGCCCCTTATAAATATTTCGCCCATGTGCGATACATCGAATACGCCAACGGAAGAACGAACTGCTTTATGTTCGTTAATTATTGATGAATAAAGAACAGGCATTTTGAAACCGGCAAAATCAACTATCTTTGCACCAAGTCTGTCGTGAATCGAGTATAATTTTGTTTTTTTCATAATTATTTCTGATTTAATTTTTTCCAGTCGCTTAGAAATTTCTCAAGACCATTATCTGTAAGAGGATGTTTAAATAATTTTTCTATAACATCAAAGGGCATTGTTGCAACATCGGCACCCATCATTGCGGCATCAACAAGGTGAATCGGATGGCGAATACTTGCAACCAGAACCTGTGTCTTATAATTATAATTTTTATATATCTGAACAATCTGTTTGATTAGATCCATACCATTATGACTTATGTCATCCAGACGACCGACAAACGGGCTGATGTAAGTAGCGCCGGCTTTAGCAGCAAGTAATGCCTGGGATGCCGAGAAACAAAGTGTTACATTAGTTTTGATCTCTTCTTCATACAATGCTTTAACAGCTTTTATTCCAGCCTTAATAAGAGGAACTTTAACAACAATATTTTTATGAATTTTTGCTAGTTCTATTGCCTCTTTCATAATTCCATCGTAATCCGTAGCTACAACTTCCGCACTAATCGGTCCATCAACAATTTTTAAAATTTCTTCCAAAAGTTTTCTGAAGTCCATACCTTCTTTTGCAACAAGAGAAGGGTTGGTTGTAACGCCATCGAGCAATCCGTAGGAAGCGGCTTCTTTTATCTGTGCGATATTGGCTGTATCAATAAAAAATTTCATGTAGCGTTTCCTCCAGAATTTTAATTTTTCTAACGATTAAAATTAAATAAATTCCTGATATTTTTTTGTATCCTAAATTACATCCCTAAGCAAACTCTTCTGTTATGTCCTCGTTGGTTTTCTTTGCAATAAATCTAAAAGTTTGCGGACTTATTTTTTCGGTCTGCTCCAATCTTAGTTTAACAAAATATTTGATCTGAATTTTTGTTAGTGTTGATATAAATCCCTGTTTCAATTTCTCCCCGAGTGATGGATGAACACGAATAATTAAAGAGTAATATTTCCCTTCCATTTTATATCTTTTCAACCATCCTTCAATTTCGTGTATCAGGTTCGATTTTTTTGTCAGTAATCCGCTTCCTTCGCAATAAGGACATACTTCCGTCATAGATTGAACAATATTTTCTCTAACTCTTTCACGTGTAATTTGCATCAAACCAAATTCTGTCATAGGAAGCATAGCAGTCTTTGCACGGTCTTTCTTGAATTCTTTTTTCAGTTCGTCATAAATCTTTTTACGGTTCTTTTCATCCTCAAGATCAATAAAATCAACAACAATCAAGCCTCCAATATCACGCAGCCTAAGCTGTCTTACAATTTCCCGGGATGCTTCAAGATCGGTTTTAAGAGAGTTTAATTCCTGATCTTTTTTTGCTGCATAACGGCCGCTATTTACATCAATTACCGTCATAGCTTCAGTATGGTCAATTACAATGTGTCCACCGCTTGTTAGTGCAACTTTTCTACGCATTAAGTTCTTTATCTGCTCATCGATCTTGAACGATTCAAAAATGGGACGATCCTCTTTATAAAATTCGATTCTATCAACAAGGGCTGGCTGAATAAATTGAACGTAATTGCGAATTTCTTTAAACAGTTTTTTCGAATCCACAAATACTTTAGATACATCTGGTGAGAATAAATCCCTTATTACACTAATAGTGGTGCTAAGATCTTTATAGAGAAGTGAAGGCGGTTCAAGTTTTTTTGCATCTTCCTGAATATCCTCCCAGATTTTAACAAGATATTTCAGATCGGCTGATAATGATTCTTCATCTTGGTCTTTAGCGGCAGTTCGAATAATTAATCCGCAATCTTCAGGAATTATTCCGCGTGCAATTTTTCTTAGTCGCTTCCTCTCTTTATACTCTACAATCTTTTTTGAAACACCAATCTTATTATCCATCGGAAGCAATACGCAAAAACGTCCGGGGATCGAAACCGAAGATGTAACTCGAACTCCTTTATCCTTAACAGGTTCTTTAAGAATTTGTATAAGGAGCTCCTGCCCTTTATGGAGCTTAGGGATCTGTCTTTCTCTAATTTCCGGCTTCGGTAGTTCTAAGGTTGGTTGATTTGGATCTTCTACTGTTGCATTAGCCGAAGCATTTGGAGATTTTTCTTCATCTTCATCGTCATCATCATCAAAAATTCCTTGAAGTGCTTCTGTCCGTTCACCAATATCGGAGAAATGAAGAAAGGCATCGTGTTTAAGACCGATATCTATAAATGCTGCTCTAATTCCGGGTAAAACTCTGGCAACTCTGCCAAGATAAACATCGCCAACCATTCTCTGTTTTTCCGGATGGTCTACGAAGAAATCTACCAGGTTACCGTCTTCTGTAATTGCAACTCTGTTTTGAGTTGTAGAAGAACTGATAATAATTTCTTTATTCATGAAAAACTCTTTGTAAGTCTATTCCGGTTTCAACCTAATGATTCTACACTTTCATCGGCTAACCAGAATAAAACTTTCTTCTTAAATTTTATATTAATTTCGCTTAATTTGGTAATCTTAAGATTACCGTTTAAAATATTTTGTGTGTGTTCTTCAATTAAAGAACGGATTGAAAATAAATTATTCAATGAAAATACTTTTTCTAAAAATTGATCGATACCGGGATAAAAACGGAAATACCAGATTGAATTTTTTTTAGCTTTGTCGATACTATTCGGTTCGCCAAATTCTCTTTCCATGTAGGAAATTTGTTTAAGAAGAGTATCACAAACAATATCAGCATTTGGTTGTCCGGGGTCCAATCCGGTACTTATTAACTTATTAAATCTATCGAATAGGAATGGATTACCGAGTGCGCCTCGTGCAACCATTACAGAATCGCATCCTGTTAAATCAATCATTTCTTTAGCATCTTGAGGTGAGAAGATAGAGCCATTACCAACAACAGGAATCCCGACACTTTCCTTTACTTTATTAAGCCAATGCCAATCGGGATCTGATTCATATTTATCTGCACGGGTGCGTGCATGAACAAATAGAACTGAAGCTCCATTCTCTTCTGCAACCCTCGCAGTTTCAAAAATATTTATGTTACCTTTATCTTTCCCAAGTCTAAGTTTAACAGAGATGGGAACACCGCTGGATGAATCAACCATTTTTTTTATTAGCTTACCCATTGTTTTAGGGTCATCCAGAAGAGCAGAGCCCATATTGTTGGTTACAACTTTATCAACAGGACAACCGCAATTAAGGTCGATTAAATCGGGCTTAAGCTTTACTATATCCTTAACGGCATCACCTAAAATATCCGGTTCATTACCAAGTATTTGAACGCCGATTGGTTTTTCGTCGCGGCTGAATGAGAGGAGGCGCAGAGTCTCGAAGTTATTATTAATAACACCCTGTGCGCTTACCATTTGAGTGAAAGTAATTCCGGCACCAAACTCTTTTGCAATTTTTCGAAATGAAGAATCGGTAACCTCCGCCATAGGAGCCAAAAACAATTTATTTTCTATATCAAGGTTTCCTATCTTCATCACATTCTCAACGTAACAAAATTTTTACTTACATAACAGATGATACTATTAAACAGAAAAAACAATCTGTCCCGTATTAGCCGGGACAGACTATTAATTTTCCGGATATTAGAAAATCATCTTACGAATTATCATTTTCAGAATTTTCCTGAACTTCTTCTTTTTCCTTTAGCAGAGCTTTTCTTGATAAAGAAAACTTTCCGCCTTCAATGCTTAACAATTTTACTTTGATAACTTCGCCTTCTTTAAGAACATCGGTTACTTTGTTAACGCGCTTATTATCAATCTGGGAAATATGAAGTAATCCTTGAGTGCCCGGTAAAATTTCTACGAAAGCACCAAAGTCAGTTATCTTCATTACTTTTCCACTGTATGTCTTTCCAATTTCGGGTTCGGCAGTTAACCATTTAATATACTCTTTTGCTTCTTTGGCTTTCTGACGATCCTGTCCGGCAATACTAACTGTTCCGTCTTCTTCGATATTGATTTCAACACTGAATTCTTTCTGAATCTTTTGAATTACCTTTCCGCCTGGTCCAATTACAGCGCCAATCTTGTCGGTATTAATTTTAGTAGAAAGAAGAGTTGGAGCAAATTTAGAGATATTAGGATTGGAGACAGAAATTGCATCATTCATAATTTTTAAGATATGCAGTCTTCCAGCTTTTGCCTGGGTAAGTGCTTTTTCCATAATCTCAAATGAAATTCCCTGAATTTTAATATCCATCTGAAATCCGGTAATACCATTTTCAGAGCCGGCAACTTTAAAATCCATATCACCTAAATGGTCTTCATTACCCAATATATCAGAGAGAACCGCATAACGATCACCTTCTTTAACCAAACCCATAGCAATTCCGGCAACAGCGCTTTTAACAGGGACGCCGCCTTCCATTAATGCTAATGAGCCGGCGCATACAGTTGCCATTGATGATGAACCGTTAGATTCGAGTATTTCGGAGTTAAGCCGAATCATGTAAGGAAAAACTTCTTCTGGCGGAAGAATGTTTTTCAAGGATCTTTCAGCAAGATTTCCGTGCCCAACTTCTCTTCTTCCAACACCGCTGTATCTTCCGGTTTCACCTACACTGAATGGAGGAAAGTTGTAGTGCAATATGTATCTTTTTCTGAATTCGGTTTGAAGTCCGTCTATAATCTGTTCGTCCTGTTTTGTTCCTAATGTTAATGTAGTTAGACTCTGTGTTTCTCCGCGTGTAAAAAGTGCTGTTGCATGAGGACGTGGCAGAATACCAAGTTCAATAGTTATGGGTCGAATCTGATCTGTTTTTCTTCCATCGAGTCTTAATCCTTCATCTAGGATACGGTTACGCATTAATTCCTTTTCCATATCGTGAAAGATTGCTTTAATAACTTTTTCCTGTTCAGGATATTTTTCTGCCAGTGCAGTCAATACTTCCTGTTCAAGTTCCTTGTTCTTAGAAGATCTTTCTTCTTTTGCAAGAACAGCTTCCACAATATTTTTTAACTTACCATAAGCAAGGTCTTTTACATCGTTAATAAGATTCTGGTCAATCACTTTTTCGGTAACAACCATTTTAGGTTTGCCGCAAAGTTCGCGTAATTCATTCTGAACTTTTACAAGCTTTTTAATTTCCTGATGAGCAAATTTTAGAGCATCAAGCATTTCATCTTCGCTTACTTCTTTTGCTTCGCCTTCAACCATCATAATAGAACTATCTGTTCCAGCAACTACAAGTTCTATATCGCTCTCTTCAACCTGTGCATTAGTGGGGTTTACAATAAACTGTCCGTTGATTCTACCAATGCGTACCTCACCAACGGGTTCGAGAAACGGGATATCGGAAACTACAAGTGCTGCCGAAGCTCCGACCGCAGCAAGAACATCCGCATCATTCTCATTATCATAAGAATAAACAAATGCTGCAACCTGAGTATCGTTCAAATAATTCTCTGCAAACAATGGTCTTATAGGTCTATCGACTAACCGTGCACTAAGAATTTCTTTTTCACTCGGTTTTCCTTCTCGTTTGAAAAAGCCGCCCGGAATTTTTCCTACTGCAAAAGCTTTTTCTCTGTATTCAACACTAAGCGGAAAATAATCGAGATCATCTTTCAATTCACCGGCAACAGCCGTTACAAGTACAACCGTATCGCCGTATTGAACAGTAACTGCGCCATTCGATTGTTTAGCAAGTTTACCCGTTTCAATTTTTAAAATCTTACCGCCTATTTCAACTTCTTTAGAATATACCATTTACTTTCCTCGTTACTTTCTAATGTTCAATTCTTTAATTATGCTACGATATCTTTCAATATCTTTACTGGCTAAATAATCGAGTAGTCTTCTTCTTTTACCAACCATTTGCATAAGACCTCTTCTTGAAGCATGATCTTTATTGTGTCCTTCGAAATGAGCTGTAAGGTTATTGATCCGCTCGGTTAAAAGAGCTATCTGAACTTCTGCAGTTCCGCTGTCTTTTTCACCTTTTCCGTATTTCTTGATTAGTTCAAGTTTCTTTTCTTTTGATAACGACATTGTGTTACTCCTTTTTTGATTTGTTCGATTTAATTCCAGAAACCGATTAGGTACCGGAATCAATTAGTTAACTAAACATTTATTAATTCAAGAGCTTTCTTTTTATCTTCTTCAATCTGATGAATTAAATCATCTTTCGATTCGTACTTTTTCTCGTCGCGCAATCTCTTAATAAAATCTACTCTTAATTCTTTTCCGTAAATATCCTTATCAAAATTAAGGATGTGGACTTCAATAACAAGTTCTGTCCGTTCCTCAAAAGTTGGTCGATAACCGATATTCATAATACCGAAATAAGATTCTCTTTCGCAACTGCAAGAAACAATATAAACCCCTTTTTTGGGAACTGCTTTATTTATATCGTCTAGATTTAAATTAGCAGTTGGAAATCCTAATACTCTCCCTCGTTGCGCTCCCTTAACAACCAGACCAGTAAAAGTATAGTTTCTTCCTAAGAGAAGATTTGCTTTCTCAACATCACCTTCATAAAGAGCATTACGGATTTTCGTACTACTTATTATCTCGCCGTTATTATTTTCCGGAGGGACAGCAGTTACATCAAAGTTGTAAATTTTGCCAAGTTCTCTTAGCTTATCCTCATCACCCAATCTATCTTTACCGAACTTATGATCGTGACCGACTACCATATGAACCGTACCGAATTTATCGACGAGATAATTCTTAATAAACTGATCCGACGTAAGTTGAGAAAATTCTTTTGTAAAATTCAGAACTATTAGTTCATCAATTCCGGTATTTTCAAGAATTCTCTTTTTCTCATTAAACGATGTCAAAATTTTCAAATCATAATTCCGGGAGATAACACTCCTCGGATGCGGGTCGAAAGTTACCACAACACTTTTTCCGTTAATACCCTTTGCAATATTTTTCATCGTTTCCATAATCTGTTTATGTCCACGATGCAAACCGTCAAATGTTCCAACGGTAACTACTGCATTAGTCTGCTTTATATATTCATTTATGTCGGTATAAACAGTCATATTAATATTTTTATTCATGCTAAGGTTACAGTCTTATACTTCTCGTTAAACTCACTAATAGTAATAGAATCATCAACATCAAACTGGCCGATTCCAGTTCTTCTTAATCTGCTTAGATAAGCACCACAACCTAATTTTTTCCCGAAATCATTAGCAATCACTCTTATATATGTTCCGGTCGAGCATGTTATTTCGAACCGGACTTCGGGTAAATCAATATTCGAAATTTCGAATCGTGAAACAAAAATTTCTCTCGGTTCTTTTTCAATCTGAATACCTTTACGTGCAAACTGGTAAAGCGACTTTCCATTGTGTTTAACTGCTGAATAGACCGGTGGAATTTGGAATCCCTTACCTAAAAATAATTGTGCCGTTTCCTTTATCATATCAACTGTAATTCTAGAGAAATCCGATTCCGAATCAAATTCAGTTTCAATATCAAATGAAGGTGTAGTTTTACCAATAGTAATAACACCGCTATAAGTTTTTTCCAGTCCTCTAAAAGATGCAATTTGTTTAGTCATTTTTCCGGTACATACAATTAACAATCCCGTAGCCATCGGATCGAGCGTGCCGGCGTGACCAACCTTTTTTACATTGATTGCTTTTCTAACTTTGTACACAATATCAAAGGACGACTTATACAATTGCTTATCAATAAGAATTACTTCGCCGGATTCAAAATCCGGTGTATAGTTATCAAGAGTTTCCCTTGTTATCATTCTCTTCTTTTCCATCGGAGGAATGAATTTGCTTAAACAATCCTTCGATTTTTTCAACATAATCCAGAGTATCATCAATAAAAAAATGAAGTTCGGGTATATACCGCAATTTAACTTTTGAAGCCAGTTCGCTTCTTATAACACCCTTAAGGTTATTTACTTTTTCAAGAACTTCACTGCGTTTATTCTTTTCGTAAACAGAAAGATAAATTTTAGCATGCTGAAGATCGGCACTTACTTTTACACTTGTAACTGTAACAAGTCCTACTTCAGAATCCTGAACCCTGTGAAGAAATATTAAGCTTAGCTCTTCTTTTATTAAGCTGGCAACTTTATCTAATCTGTAAGACATTAAGCAAGTTTCTTTTTAGTTTCTATGAGTTTGTAAGATTCAATTATGTCGCCGACTTTAATATCATTAAAATTTGCGATTCCAAGCCCGCACTCAAATCCTTTTTCAACTTCGCGGACATCATCTTTAAATCGTTTTAATGAGGTTAGATCGCCTTCATATATAGCAATTCCATCTCGAAACAAACGGATTTTATTCTTTCTTTCAATTCTTCCATCCTGAACATAACATCCGGCAACAGTACCAATTTTAGGAACTTTGAATATTTCTCTAACTTCAACAGTACCAACCAATTCTTCTGATACTACAGGTGAAAGCATTCCTTCGAGAGCGGATTTTACTTCGTTTATTGCATCGTAAATAATATTATATAATCTGATATCAACCTTTTCCTGTTCAGCTAATTTTCTTGCATTAATATTAGGACGAACATGGAAACCGATAATAATTGCCTGTGAAGCTGCAGCTAAAAGAACATCTCCTTCTGAAATTGCACCAACACCTTTATGAATTACACGGACAGCTACTTCATCATTGGATAATTTCATTAATGAATCGGCAAGAGCTTCGATGGATCCATCAACGTCGCCTTTAACAATAATTGGTAATTCTTTAAATCCGCCTCTGCTAATTTGACTTGCAATTTCATCAAGAGTAATATGTCTTACCTGGCGATGATCCTGTTCGCGTTTTATCTGCTGTCTCTTCAAGCTTATCTCTCGAGCATCGCGTTCGGATTCTGCAATGGTAAATGAATCGCCGGCTTGCGGAGCGGATTCAAATCCAAGAACCAGAACCGGTGTTGAAGGAGGAGCTTCAAATACTTTTTTACTTCGCTCATCGAACATTGCTCTAACTCTACCATGAACTACACCGGCAATAAAAGGATCGCCAATTTTAAGAGTTCCTTTTTGAACAAGAACAGTTGCAGTTACACCCTTACCTTTATCCATTTGAGATTCGATTATTACACCGTGCGCCAATCTGTTGGGATTTGCTTTTAGGTCGAGTAGCTCGGCTTCAAGAGCAATTTTTTCTAGTAATAGATCAACATTCTTACCGAACTTTGCAGAGATTTCAACACACTGGTATTTACCACCCCAGTCTTCAACTAAAATATTTCTTTCTGCCAGCTGTTGTTTTATTTTTTCAATATTGGAGTTCGGTTTATCAACCTTGTTGATAGCAATAATTATAGGAACGTTTGCTGCCTGAGCGTGGTTAATTGCTTCGACAGTTTGAGGCATCACGGCATCATCTGCTGCAACAACAAGAACAACAATATCAGTAACACTTGCGCCGCGAGCACGCATAGCTGTAAATGCTTCGTGACCCGGGGTATCGAGAAATGTAATTTTTTTACCAACTTCAAGATCAACCTGATAAGCACCTATATGCTGTGTAATACCGCCCGATTCACCGGCAACAACATTTGTTCTTCTAATATAATCGAGCAACGAGGTTTTACCATGATCGACGTGACCCATTATAGTAACAACTGGTGGACGGGGTTTAAGTGTATCTTCAGGATCAGGTACTTCTGAATCTACTTCTGCCTGGTAGTCTTCCTGTAATTCTATTTCAAATCCGAATTCATCAGCAACAAGAGTTATCGACTCAACATCAAGTCTTTGATTAATAGAAACCATTAATCCAAGCCCGATACACTTTTGAATAACATCGCTTACCGAAACACCCATTAAATTTGCAAGTTCGTTAACTGCAATAAATTCTGTAACCTGAATCTTTTTCTGCGAGAGTTGTTTCTGTTCAAGAATTTTTTCCTGGATTTCCAATTTCTCTTTTCTTTTCTTTTTACGAACAGAAGCTCTATCTCCAATACTCGATTCATCCATACTAAGAATTGTTCGCTTAATTGCTTCTTCAACTTCCCTTTTATCAATTTCTAACTTCTTTATCTTCCTCTTCTTCTTGGTAACCACCTCATCTGTACCTTCTTCTGCAACTTTAGTTTTCTTCTTTGCCTTTAATACTTTTTTCTTCTTTTTCTTTTTATCGGCATCATCTTCTTCTGTTTTAGCAGCTGTTTTGGGCTGTAAAACTACGTTTTCTGTTGCTGCGGCTTGTGCGTCCTTCGGTTTTTCTTTTTGTTTTGGACCAAGATCAATTTTGCCAACAATCGTAAGACCTTTTCTCTTGGTTTCTAATTCTAATTCCGATTTTGTTTTGAAAGTTTTTGATTCTTCAACATCTTCTCCTGTAAGGGTTTCCTCAGCGGGTACTTCAATTGCCGGTTTCACATCTTCAACAACCTCAGTTTTAACCAACTCTGCCTGAGCTACTTCCTTTTCAATTACTTCTTTAGGTTGAACTTCTTTTACAGGCTCTTCCTCTACTGCTGCCGGCTGAGAAGGAACAACTTCAGCTTCGGTTTTATCCCCTCTCTTTTTCTGAAAATCAGATATTTTCTTGTAATGTTTCTCAGCTTTTTCAATATCCTTTTTAAAGTGGGATTTAATATCCGCCAGCATTTCCTCGGTTAGAAGAGCCATATGGGATTTTACTTCGTAACCTTTCTTATGCAAAAACTCCATCAAGGAATCAGTAGAAAGATTATACTCGGAAGCAAACTTATAGAGTCTTAATTTTTTTTCTTTAGCGGTTTCAGACATCTGGATATTACCTTATTGTTTATTCATCACTGGTTTTAGAGAATTATAATAATTTATTACTCTTCTTCCTCAAATTGATTTTCCAGTGTTTCAATTATTTTTTTAGCTGTTTCCTCGTCAATTCCTTCAATCTCTTTAATCTTATCAATACCGGCTTTAAGAACATCAACTGCGGTTTCAAATTCATGGTTAATAAGAAGGTCTACAATTTCACTTCCTAATTCCTCTCTTAATTCAGGTAATTCAATATCTTCTTCATATTCTTCAAGCGGTTTTTCCTGACGGATAACTTCAATATCATAACCGCTAAGTTTCATTGCCAGCCGGATATTAACACCGCTTCTTCCAACTATTAAAGAAACCTGATCGCTATCTGCCGTAACAATACATTTATTAACTTCTTCATCAATTTCGATCTGTTTAAGTTTAGCAGGTGCAAGGCATCGTTGAATAAAAACAATCGGGTCATCAGAATAATTTATTACGTCAATATTTTCATTGTTAAGTTCACGTACTATTGCGTGAATACGGACACCTTTCATACCAACGCAAGCACCCACAGCATCAATTCTTGCGTCCTGGGATTCAACAGCAACTTTTGCTCTTTCACCGGGTTCGCGCGCAATACCTTTTATCTCTATAACACCGTCATAAATTTCAGGAATTTCTATTTCGAACAATCTGCGTAAGAATAAATTATCGCCTCGCGAAATGATAATGATCGGACCATTCGGAGTTTTCTTAACTTCTTTAACTACCGCACGGATTGTATCACCCTTACGGTATTTTTCTCTTGGTATCTGTTCGTTTCTTGGTAAAAGCAATTCATTTTTATTATGATTAACCAGAACATCATTTCGTCTAACCTGATAAATATCTCCAACGACAATTTCACCAATCATTTCACTATATTCATTGTAAACAATATCTTTTTCGATCTCCCGAATCTTTTGATTAAGACTCTGCCGTGCAAGGTTAATAAGCCTTCTGCCGAATTGATGCAATTCGATTTTTTCTACGAACTCCTCGCCAACTTCAAGATCATCATCATTCCCTTTTTCATTAACTTCATCAATACTTATTTCTGTGCCCGGATCATTTACCTGATCAACAATAATTCTTTCCAGAAATATTTCTATATCACCTTTATCCATGTTAACAACAACGTCATATTTAGCTTCCAGCCCATATTTCTTTTTGACCATAAGACCAAATATTTCTTCAATAATTCCGGCAAGAACGTCTTTATCAAGACTCTTCTCGCGAACCATTTGCGAAAATGATTCAACTATCTCGGTATTCATTTATTCTCCTCCGTAATCAAAAACTAATTAAAACTTTCGCTTTAATTATATCCTTATAATTTATTTTGAGTTCACTTGATTTGCTCTGGAAAAAAAGCTGATCGCCGTTTATTCGAATTAATTTGCCCGTAATTTTCTTATTAACGTCTTCTTCTAAATATTCTACCTCAAATTTGCGTTCAATATGCTTAACATATTGAGCTAAAAATTTAAGGGGTCTGTCAACTCCGGGCGAAGAAACATCCAGCCGATAATTAGAACCGATAAGATCCTCTTTATCGAAAAGCTCGTGAATCGCACGGCTAATATTCGAGCAGTCATCTACCGTAACACCTTTTTCGCTATCGATATAAACTTCTAAAATCCGGAGATTATTATCACCGCGGGTAACCATATCGATAAGAAGGAAGCCGTAAGATGCTGCAATTTCTTCAATTTTTTCGAAAATTTTAACTTTTTCCATATTCCACAAATAAAAATCGCCCTCAAGGGGCGAATTAGAATGCACAAAAATAGAATATTTATTTGAATTAGCCAAATTCTTTTTACTGAGGATATTCTATTCAAAAAATGGTATTTGATTACCAAACATTTAGTAAAAAGCAGTAATATTTATTTGAAATACTGCAATTACCCTAAAAAAAAGTATCAAGAATCCAGCATCAAGAATCCAGCATCCAGAATTTAGTCTATCTGAAATGACGCACTAACGACTGCAGTAATTTCTTTATCAATTGAAGTGACATCGTTTATTCCATAATCGGTTACCATATTTGAATTAAGAGGGGTTATTTGAATCACTCCCATTCTCGCATTACGAAGCGAACCAAGACTCCGTCCTGTTGATTGAGCAATTTTTTCGGCACGCTCCATAGCATTTTTTGCTGCCTCTCCCTGGATTTCAATTTTGAGGTCGTCAATTTTTGTGTAAAGATATTCCGGCATATCTGCCTGAACATCAAGACCTTTTTCTACCAGTGAACTGAGTGTAAGAGAAAGTTCTTTAATTTTTTGAACATCATTCGATCTAACCTCGAATCTTTGACTGTAAACGTAATGTGAAATTCTCTGTGTTTGATAACCTTGCGGACTAATTTCATAAACCGGATAACCGGTTATTCCGAAAACCTCAATCTGGTTTTCCTGGAACCCTTTATTTTTCAGATAACTGAGCACTGTAGGCATTTGTTGTGCAACAATTTGATAAGCAGTTTTTCTATCTGTACTAATTGCTTGTAATGTTCCGCGCTGGATTCCAAGATCGCTTACAATAGTTTTTTTTGCTGAACCGGTAACTGTTATTGTCTGATCTGCATTCTTGGTTGACTTCCAGACTAATGCGAAAATTACTACAGAGAGTAGAATAGCTCCTGATAAAATAGAGAGCGGTATTAATAAATTATTTTTTTCGTTCATAGTATAATCCGAATTGTTTTGGGTAAACAATATATTGTTTTGAAAGAAAAAACTAAAACTGATTCTTATTTACTCTGTACTAATAATTGCAAGTTTAAGATTTTTTGAAAGACCATATTCGGGAAATTCGATGTTAACAATATAAATACCGGTAGGAATAATTCGCCCCCAATCCGTTTTTAAATCCCATCTTACAGATTTTTCGTTAGAATCCTTTTCAAATTTTCTTATCAACTGACCGGCTAAATTAAAAATTCTAAAAACAGCTTTTTGCGGTAAATAAGTGAAAGTAACAAAACGATCATAGTTAAATAATTCATTGTTTGTTCTACCATAAAATGGAT
>JBBIHP010000015.1:5272-36000 GCA_037446915.1 Ignavibacteria bacterium | reverse complement strand
TTGGTAAGAAACCGTATGTAATTCCTTATGGCGGCTCTAACCCGATTGGTGTCTATGGATTTATCGAAGCAATGAATGAATTGAAACAACAATTGAATGAAATCAAAATTCATATTGATCATATCGTGTTTGCTTCCAGTTCCGGAGGAACTCATTCTGGGATTATTCTCGGCAATGAAATTTATCAAGTTGGTGCAAATCTTATAGGTGTTGAAATTGACAAAGCTGAGGCTGAAGGTCCTTATATCGATCGATTATTGGACTTGTTGAATTTATCCAGTGAATTTTGTGGTTGTAACAAAGTATTTACTAAAGATGATATTATTCTACGCAAAGAATACCTCGGTGATGGTTATGGAGTTGTTGGTGTTTTAGAAAGGAATGCAATTCAATTGTTAGCTGGCAAAGAGGGAATCCTGGTCGATCCGGTCTATACAGGAAGAGCATTTGGTGGATTAATAGACATGATTGATAAAAAAGAATTTTCTAAAAAGGAAAAAATATTGTTCTGGCATTCGGGAGGGACGCCGTCACTGTTTACAAATCAAAAATTGGTTTAATTCTTATTACAAAAAGAAGAAAGGAAGGAAGTGAACATATCACATCCTTCCTTCAAGAAAAGCTATTTTGAAGTAAGTTCCAGGTTCAATGTAACTTCTTTACCATCCCTTAATACAACTACATCAACTTTATCACCCGGGGAAAATTCACCCATGGCATACATAAAATCGTAAATGTTGTTAACAGTTTTATAGCCGAACTTTATTATAATATCATTAGGTAACATACCGGCTTTGGCTGCCGGTCCACCCTCGGTAACACCACTAACTTTATAACCATTTCCATTATAACCGAATTCAGGGACAGTTCCAACTGTAACACGTGAGCGGGGAACATTCCTTTGAGCAGGTTCTTCAACTTTAACAAAATCGGGTCTATTTTCTACACTTTGAATCGAGTTAGCAATTTCATAGACATATTTTACAACTGCTTCCTGTCCCAAAAGATTAATCTTATCAGCATCATCCGATGGTTTATGATAATCTGTATGTGTTCCTGTAAAGAAGAATAGAACAGGAATATTTTTATTTGTGAATGATTGATGGTCGCTTCCGCCTGAACCACCATCGTTAAGCGATAATTTGAAATCGTATTTATTCTTTTCATTCAATAGATTTTTCCAAATTGAAGAAGTACCGGCACCAATAACGGTCAAAGATTTCTCTTCATTCAATCTACCGATCATATCCATATTCAACATCGCTATTATTTTTTCCAGAGCAATAGGCGAATTATTAGTAAAGTATGTTGAGCCGAGTATTCCAAGTTCTTCTCCGCTGAATGCAATAAAAATCAAACTTCTTTTCAATTCACTTTTGTGGGTGCCGAATTTTTCAGCTAATTCTAATAATCCTGTGGTTCCTGATGCATTATCATCAGCTCCATTATGTATTTGGCGGTCATTACCTTTATACATAGAAGATGATTTCAACTGATCAATACCAAGATGATCGTAATGGGCACCAATTACTATATATTCATTCTTTAGCGCCGGGTCGTTACCTTCTAATAATCCAACTACATTTCTTCCAACTTTCTCAACTTCTTTTACTTCTGTAGAGAGCGTGACTTTAGTTTTGTTTAACGAAAAAGATGAAGGTTTCTTTTCCGAGTCTATTTTTTTCTGAATATCAAGCAGACTAAGTCCTTCTGTTTTAATGATTTCATCAATAATATTTCTTTTTAGTTGGAGAACAGAAAAATCTTTAATAGAACCAGCTCCATCGTATCTCAATTCCATCAACTGATCTTCATCATTCTTTGGTAAAAAGCCATTAATAAAAATAATTCCTTTAGCACCTTTATCCCGTGCTGCCGAAGCTTTTTGCCTATATGATGAATATCGTTCAAATTCGGATTTGGAACTGTCGTGTTCCGGGTGATAACGCAAGGCAACTACTACTTTACCGGCTACATCAATTCCTGAATAATCATCGTAATTAAGTTTTGAAGCTGAAATTCCATAACCAACAAATACAAGTTGGGAGGAGGATAAGCTAGCTTTTCCGGAAAATGGCGCAGTTATAAAATCCTGTTTAACCTTTAGATTCTTTTTCTTGTTGTTAATATTAACTGAAACTGAATTAGATTTTGTTAATTCAACTTTTTCTATAAAAGGAAATGATTGGAAATAACTTCCATTCATTAATGGTAAAAGTCCATAGGATTTGAACTGGTCGCGGATATAATCACTGGCCATCTGTTCTTCTTTTGTTCCGGTGAACCGTCCTTTCATTTCATCTGATGCAAGGTAAAAAATGTGAGCTTTTATATCCTTAGATGTTATTTCAGAATCCTTCCAGGTTTTCTGTGCATTAACAGAAAATGAAACAACAAAAAGAAAAACTATATAGAATAATCTTATCATTACTTCCTCAATTTATAAGTGGTTTAAAATATTTGGTGAGCAAAATACAATTATTCGGGAACATGAACCAAGAAATATTCCTTTGCTGTTAATCCGATATTAGAAGCTTGTTCTATTGTCATATGAAGCTCAATACTTTCTTCATCTTCTGCTCCGGCTTCAATTATGGCTAAATCTGAACCTTTTGTGTACTTAACTAAATTATCTGAGTAAGCTGTATCTCCGCCATAACAAATCGATTTACCATCATATGTAAATTTAAAACCGAGTGATGGAATCTTAATTGAGGAATGTCCATCAGGGCTCAATTCTCTATGATTAACCGAGAATGGTTTTACTCTAATTGAATTTTTAGTAAAACTTTTTTCATCTGCAATCGGTTTCAATATTATTGAGTAAGTGAGTTCCTTACCATAGACTTTTTTAAATGCATTATAAATACTTACAATTTCTATGCATCCCTGGGGAAAGTATATTGCAAGGGGCGTTTTCCTTCTTAGAACAGAAAGATATGTAAGAAGCGACCAGACACCGCCAATATGATCATGATGACCATGGCTGATGAAAATATCTGAGACACGTAAAATTGTTTCTGGTCCAACATCCTGATTTAGATCCCTTAAGATTCCATCACCGGGATCGATAATGAAGGCGGTTTTACTTGTTGATAATAATATTCCGGTGGCTACATTCGGTATAGAGCAATAGATTTTTATAAAAAAATCATCCTTGCGCCATATTAAAGGATACTTATGTAAATGAGGTTGTTTCATAAAACATTATATTACAATTTGAGCAACCAATCCGCCAATAAAGAAAGCGGTAATCCAGGTACCGGCCCAAACTGTTAAACCTTCTTTTATTCCACGTTCTTTTAACATAACTACAAAAGATGCAATGCATGGAACAAACAATGTTATAGTAATAATTGCAACTGTTATTTGCATAGAAGTTAAATTCAAATCGAATAAACCGGCAGCACCAAAATCTCTTCTAACCATTCCCATTACAAATGCATTAGCAGCTTCTTTGGGAAGTTTAAGCCAGGATGTTGTTAAAGGTGCAAGCAGATCTTGCCAGATATTTAATATACCTGTTATTTCAAATATTCCAACAGCAAATGCTCCTACAAAGAACCAGAAACTGGCTTCTTTCATAAATCCCCAGCTTCTGTAATAAGTTTTCTTCAATACATTTTTAAGTTTAGGGAAACCCATTATAGGTAGATCGATCAACAATGGTGTGCTTTCACCCGGCAATAATTTATTGAGTATTGTTGAAAGTGTAATAAGTACAGTCGCAATAACAAAGACGAAAATGAGTAGTGGTTTAAGTCCTGCACCGCTCAATAGAACAGTAATAACGGCAAGTTGAGCAGAGCATGGAATTACAAACTGTAATATTGCAGTTACAATTGATTTCTCTCTTTCTGAACCTAATAATCGTGTTGTAATGTTTGCCATTGTTATACATCCGAATCCGAGCATTATAGGAATGACTGCTCTTCCGTTCAATCCAATTTTGTTAAATGTTCTATCGAGCATTGTTGCCAAACGGGGAAGGTACCCGCTGTCTTCAAGTAATGCCATTACAAAATAAAACCCGATTACCAGTGGGACGAGAAGGAATAATAAGTAGGTAATGGTCATAGTAATTACACCGAACTCACCAAAGAAAAGTCGAACAAATGGATTGCTATAGTGAAATTCTGACGAGGCACCCGGTTGATTGGAAAAGCTTACGAATTCATCGCTGAGTTGTGCGTTAGCATTTTTGCCATCGGGAAAATTGAATGACTTAAGGTCCATAAGCTTTTCGCTTTCATCATAAATACTAACATCAATTGTTGTTGGAGTATAATCTGCTACAAATGATTTTACATTGTATTCAAATAGCCCTTTACCTATTGTGTTCTCAGTAAAATCTACAATTTGTTGAGAAACAAAATCACCAATAAAGAAATATACCAGTACAAGAATAACACCTAAAATTGGTAATCCGGTTTTTGGATTAAGTGATAATCGTCCAATTCGATTAAAGAATTCACCCGATTTAGTATCCTGGTATTCAACCTGGTCAACAATCTCGTTAACACGATTTCTTCTGCCGATATAAATATTTTCTCTTTGATCTGGTGTTCCACATGGAGTTTTATATTTATTTGCTGTTTCTTCATCACCTTCTAAAATGAGTAATGCTTCGGATTGAGGAATCGATTGGTCAATAATACTTTGAAGCATAAAATGAATATCGAGTTGCTGATTTCCGACTCGTGCATTTTGAATTGCAGAACTGATTTTATCTAAACCGGTTTGATTGATTGCAGAAGTTTCGATAATCTCAACACCTAAAAGTTCAGAAAGCTTCTTAGTATCAATTTTAATTTTCCTTTTCTTGATCTCATCAGCAAAATTTAAAATCACGGATACTTTTTTACCCATGTCAATTAATTGGAGAGTAAGGAAAAGATCTCTTTCCAGGTGTAATGCATTTACAACATTAATTATAATCTCAGAATCGAGTATTATCTCTTTTGCAACTCTTTCTTCATCATTAAAAGATGAAACGCCATAGATACCGGGTGTGTCGTAAATTTCTTTACCATTGAAATTACTTTTGGTAATTGATACAGTTGTTCCGGGGAAGTTAGAAACATCAACATACATTCCACTCATAAAATTAAATATGCAGGATTTTCCAACATTAGGATTACCAACAAGTACAACTTTTTCGCTAATATTAATTTCGATTACGGAATCATCATTAATTAACTTACCGTTATTCTCAACATTTATTATGTTATCAGATTTCATAAAATCCTTTACTGAAGAATTACTTTAATCTTTTTTGCCAGTTCGTAACCTACGGCAATTTCCTGACGGTTTTTTTGGATTACAATTGTACCGCCGGGTAACCTTTCTAAGCATTTAATTGTTCCGCCTTCAGTTAAACCGAGCCTGATTAATTGAGACCGGATATTACCAGAAGGCAAATTTACAATTGTAACAATCTTTCCTTTTTTTGCTTTATCTAAAGTGCTATTGGGCATTTTTATTATGCTTGCAATTAATATTCGAACATTTACCAAAAATATTGAATGAGTGACCGGTTGGTTCGAAGCCAAGCTTTTCTGCGACTTCCTTTACCATTACCTCAATTCCCGGTTCAGAAAATTCCTTAATTGCACCGCAATTGATGCATATAAGATGGTCGTGACTATTTCGATTATAGTTTGATTCGTATCGTGTTTTATTTTCACCAAAATTCCGTTTAGAAAGTAATTCACATGAGGCAAGAAGTTCTAATGTATTATAAACAGTCGCACGCGAAACAATAGAATTGTTACTTTTCATTTTAACATAAAGTTCATCAGCACCAAAATGTCCGTCATAATCCAGCGCATAATCCAGGACTTCAAATCTTTCCGGTGTAATTCTATGTTTTTCTTTTTTCAGATATTGTCTGAATTCCTCTATCGCTGCTTCATGCGTCACAAATTTACCTACTATTTAGATTTAGTCTACATAAAATTAGACTCTTCCTTGCATAAAATCAAATAAAATATCAGTATCTGATTAATAATTTTTGTTAGTTTTTAATCGAAAAACAAATAAAATTTTTTCACGTTGAGGTTTATATGTAGCGAATATGGTCAGTAACTTCAATTTCTATTTTGGAAAGGGAATTAATTTTCAATTCACTAACAAATTTTTCTTTTTCAGATTGTGGAATTAGACAATCAATTAATGTCAAATCAGAAAATTTGGTTTTTTCAATTTTGCAGGAGTATTTGGAAATCATACGATGGACAAGATTGGAAAATTCGAAGTCGAATTGAATTCTTGCATGTAAGTAGAGTTGTTGCGAAATCTTTTTAGAAATTTTTAGTACTTCAATTGCGGAATCGTAATATGCTTTACCAAGAGGACCAACACCAAGTTTTGTCCCGCCAAAATATCTTGTAACAATAACCAGTAAATTAAAAAGATTTTCATGGTTAATAGCATTTAAGATACGTATTCCGGCGGTACCATTTGGTTCGCCATCATCTGAATACTTGGAAGCACCATTACTAAGTTTGTAAGCATAACAATTATGTGTTGCATCAAAATATATTTTTCTTATTTCCTTTAGAATATTAGTAGCTGTTTCTTCAGAATCAACATGAAATACTTGAGAAATAAAAAGCGAACCTTTCTCTTTGAATTGGAATTCAGCTTTTTCAATAATTGTTGTTATATGAGATGGTAATTCTTTCAAAAATATTTTTTTTGGAAAATTGATTTTAGTTTTCAGTTTATCTAAAATAACAAATTGAACTTTGGCAAATTTATCAAAATGGACTTGTTTAATAAAATATTAATCAAAGGAGCCCGGGAGCATAACCTCAAGAACATCGATCTTGAAATTCCCAGGGATTCTTTTGTTGTTATTACAGGGCTATCCGGTTCCGGCAAGTCCTCTTTAGCATTCGATACAATTTATGCTGAAGGTCAGAGACGGTATATAGAATCTCTTTCTTCATATGCAAGACAATTCCTTAATATGCTTGAGAAACCGGATGTTGATTTAATAGAGGGTTTAAGTCCGGCAATATCAATTGAACAAAAATCAACCGCTGGAAATCCAAGATCTACAGTTGGAACTGTTACGGAAATTTATGATTTCTTAAGGTTGTTATATGCCAGAGTTGGAAAAGTATTTTGTTACAATTGTGGTCGTCCGGTTGAGAAGCAATCATCTGATCAGATTATTGAGACAGTATTAAATGAATTTGATGACAATAAAATACAGGTACTTGCACCGGTTATCAGGGGGAGAAAAGGTCATTACCGGGAACTCTTTCAGGAAATTATTAGGGACGGATTTTTACGAGTAAGGGTAGACGGCGATGTAAAAGAAATTATTGATGATTTTAAGATTGATCGATACAAAACTCATGATATTGAGATAGTTGTTGACAGGATGAAAGTGAATGCAACCTCTCGTTATAGAATCCGTCAATCTGTTGAAGTAGCTTTAAATTACGGAAATGGTAACCTGATAATAAATGACGGTAAAGAAGATCATTGGTATAGTAGAAACTTTGCATGTGCGCACTGTGGAATAGGATTCCAGGAGTTAGCACCTAATTCATTCTCATTCAATTCGCCATACGGTTCCTGCCTGGATTGTGACGGACTCGGGGAGAAAAAGGAACTCGATATTCAAATGATAATACCAGATAAAGATAAAACAATTAATGAGGAAGGATTAGCTCCTTTAGGTAAGCCGCGTAATATCTGGTTCTTCAATCAACTTGAAAGCATTGCTGAAAAATACGGTTTCAATTACGATACTCCATTTAAGAATTTTAGCTCCGAACAATGGGAAGTTCTTTTACATGGCTCTAAAGAAAAAATACCTTTCAAATATACATACGGTGGAGGTAGAACAGTTACTTATATGCATAAGTTCGGTGGTGTTATCAATTATATTAGACATTATTATGATAACACTTCGTCGAATAAAATACGTGAGTGGGCTGAATCGTTCATGAATACAAAAACCTGTTCTACTTGCAAAGGTGGAAGACTGAAAAAAGAACCACTCGCAGTTAAAATTAACGAATTGAATATTGCAGAAGTAACATTTCTATCGATTGAAAAATGCTTTCAGTTTTTTAAGAATATTAAACTTACCGGTCGTGAAGAACTGATAGCAAAACAAATATTAAAGGAAATAACATCACGACTGGAATTCCTGATTAATGTAGGACTTGATTACCTAACATTGGGTAGAAGAGCAAATACACTTTCAGGTGGAGAATCTCAAAGAATTAGATTGGCTACCCAGATTGGTTCGCAGCTATCAGGAGTTTTGTATGTTCTTGATGAACCGAGCATTGGTTTACATCCATCCGATAATATTAAACTTATCAATTCACTTAAAAATTTGCGCGATATTGGAAACACTGTTATTGTTGTTGAGCACGATAGAGAAACAATTGAAAGTTCCGATTACATTGTTGACCTTGGACCACATGCCGGTGAACATGGAGGCGAGGTTTGTGTAAGAGGAAAAACCAATGAGATTGTTAAATCGAAAAACGGGATTAATTCGTTGACTCTTCAATACCTCAAGAATAAAAAACGTATTGATATCCCGGATTCACGGAAGATTAGTAACGGAAAATTTATTGAACTAAACGGTGCAGCGGGTAATAATCTTAAGAATGTCGATCTAAAAATCCCGATTGGATTATTTACTGCAGTTACAGGTGTAAGCGGCTCAGGTAAATCCTCTTTAATAAATGAAACTCTTGTTAAAATACTCTACAAAAAAATTTATGAATCGAAAGTTGTTCCGCTTTCTTATAAAGAAGTTAAAGGGCTGGAATTTATTGACAAAATAATAGAAATAGATCAATCGCCGATTGGAAGGACCCCACGCTCAAATCCCGCAACATATACAGGTTTATTTACTCACATAAGAGATCTTTTTGCACAACTGCCGGAATCAAAAATGAGAGGATATGCTGCCGGTAGATTCAGTTTTAATGTATCCGGCGGAAGATGCGAAGAATGCGAAGGAGATGGTGTGAAAAAAATCGAAATGAATTTCCTTCCCGATGTTTATGTAACATGTGAATCGTGCCTTGGTAAAAGATATAACAGGGAAACACTTGAAATTTTATACCGCACCAAATCAATTGCAGATGTACTTGATATGACGGTTGAAAGTGCGCTTGAATTTTTCCAGGACTTCCCGACAATTAATAGAAAGATTCAAGCCCTGTATGATGTAGGTTTAGGCTACTTAAGATTAGGGCAGCAAGCCACAACGTTATCCGGCGGTGAAGCGCAACGGGTAAAATTAGCCACCGAGCTAAGTAAAGTAAGCACTGGTAAAACTCTCTATGTTCTTGATGAACCTACAACGGGTTTACATTTTGAAGATGTTAGAATATTACTGAATGTCTTAACCCAGCTTGTTGATAAAGGTAACACAATAATAGTAGTAGAACATAATCTGGATGTAATTAAAGTTGCAGATCATATAATTGATTTGGGACCGGGTGGCGGTGAATATGGCGGAGAAATAATTGCAACCGGAACTCCGGAAGAGATAAGTGAGAACCGTAATAGTATTACAGGTGGATTTCTAAAAAGAGAATTATCACGCAATTAAGAGGTAATATGAAAACAACAGTCAGTGAATTTCACGCTTATAGATCAGAAATGAACGAAAGAATTCTGAACTCAGGATTTAGAGATTTCAATAAGTTCTTTGCTCTGGATAATAAAGCATATATTAATGGTGCTTTATCTGCCAGGATAAAGGAATTGATGGGATTGGTTGCTTCAATGGTTTTGAGATGTAACGACTGCATCCTTTATCATGTCGACCGTTCCATTCAGGAAGGTGCAACAGAACAGGAATTATACGAATCATTCAACATAGCATTAATTGTTGGCGGTTCAATTGTAATTCCGCATTTGAGATATGCAATTGAAAAAATGGATGAGATATTCAATGAAAAAAAGAAAAGCCAATAAGCTTATAATCCCAAAAACAATTGTAACTCTGGATGATAGGGAAAGAATCCTTACAAATCATGTAATAGAAATATCTGATAGCACAATCGTTAAGATTGCTCCTCTATCAGAATTCACTATTGACGATTATGATGGTGAAGTCCTGCGGTTCGAAAATTATACAATTATTCCGGGATTTGTTCAAACACATATTCACTTATGCCAGACTCTTTTCCGCGGATTAGCAGATGATCTTGAATTACTTGATTGGTTGCAGAAAAAAATATTTCCATTCGAAAACTCTCATGACAAAAATTCATTACGAATTTCAGTTCAACTGGGATTGAATGAACTAATCTCTGGCGGAACTACAACAATAGTTGATATGGGAACTCTTAAAAATCAGGAAGTTATTTTTGAAGAACTTGCAAAGTCGGGTATTAGAGCATATGCCGGTAAATGTATGATCGACATGAACGAATTATATACGGATTTCTGCGAGACAACAAAAGAAGGAATCGATTCAACCTATTCATTAGCAAAAGAGTTTCATAATACATCCGATGGAAAAATTAATTATGCATTTGCACCAAGGTTCGTTTTATCATGTTCAGAAAAATTGTTACTGGAAACGAAGGAAATGATGAAGGATTTCCCGGGATCATTTTTCCATACACATGCTTCTGAAAATAAAAAGGAACTGGAAGTTGTAAGAAAAATGCACGGAAAAGCTAACATAGAATACTTCGATTCAATTGGGATATTAGACGATAGAACTGTTCTTGCACATTGTATCCATTTAGATAACAGCGAGTTCGACTCATTAAAAACCCGGAATGTTCGTGTATCTCATTGTCCTTCTTCTAATCTCAAACTTGGAAGCGGGATCGCAAATATATCATTCATGCTATCAAAGGGAATTTCCGTTTCATTGGGAGCTGATGGTGCGCCGTGTAATAATTCATTAAGCATATTTAAAGAAATGCATTTGAGTGCAATGATTCAAAAACCGATTCACGGACCAACATCCATGGATGCAAAGACCGTATTTAAACTTGCTACTATTGATGGAGCGCGGGCACTACATATGGATAATGAAATCGGAAGTATTGAAGTTGGTAAAAAAGCTGATCTTGTATTACTCGATCTTGATAAGCCGGATCAGCCGCTCAACAATTTTGAAGAGTCTGTTTATTCGAAGATAGTCTATTCTACAAATAAAGAGAGTGTTAAGCATGTTCTTATTGATGGCGATATTGTAGCTTCAAATGGAATATGCAATATTTACGACGAGCAAAAATTAATATATGAAGGTAGGGAAGAATTACAAAAATTAATTCAACGTTCATAATTATTGATTAACTACGGAGTTTCTTTGAAAATTATTTTTGCAAGCCAGAACCAGGGAAAAGTTAAAGAAGTAAAAAATATTTTTAATAACTCGCCATTTGAAATCATTTCACTTTATGACCTAGGAAATAATATTGATGTTGATGAAACAGGAATTACATTTTCTGAGAATGCCTGGCTAAAAGTAAAAGCTGTTTTCGATATATACAATGAGCCTACAATCGCAGATGATTCCGGATTAATAATAGACCAGCTTGATGGAAGACCCGGAGTAATTTCCGCAAGATATGCCGGTGAAAAATGTACTTACGAAGAGAACAACTTAAAAGTTATTAGCGAACTCTCCACTTTACCCGAACCCCACAAAGCAAAATTTGTAAGCACCGCCGTTTATTACGACGGTAAAAATAAAATTGAAGCTGTTGGCGAACTTCATGGTATTATTATTAAAGAACAAAGGGGAAAAATGGGTTTTGGTTATGACCCTATTTTTATTCCCGATGGCTTCAATATTACTGTTGGTGAAATGGATCTTGAAATAAAAAATAAGATAAGTCACCGTGCCGGTTCTTTTAATTTGCTTAAACAAAAATTGAGCACATTATTTGTAGATTGATAGTTATACTAAATAAATATTTATTTCAAGTAGAAGAATCAATTACAATGTAATAAGGAAGTTATTATGGAATGGCTTCTGATAATTCTGTGGCTTTCAATAATCAATGGCGCATTAGGTGGTCAATATGTTTTAAACTGGATGGGTAACCAGCGTCGTTTCGTTGGTAATCAGCCGGTAGGTGTATCGCCCGGTGTAATGACGTGGTGGCGCGAACTTTCTAAATTGGTCTGGGCTTTAATTGCAGTAATTATTGAAATCGTTAGAGGAAAAAAAATAAAATATTTGTGGCCCGGATTTATTTCAATGATCACAATTATTATTTGTGCATTCACTGGTGTAATAGAGAACATCGGTTTTTTCTACTTGCCAAGGTATTACTCGCCACATCTGTTTGCTCCTTATGTAAATGTTTACTTAGCATTCCTTCCGTTCTTTGGAAAATTTCTTTTTGATGCACCGATAAGAAAAGAACACTGGATTGGAATAATTCTGGTAATAACCGGTTTAACAATTCCATATTTACCAAGAATATTTGGTGGAGTTACAGATCCAAGAGCTGTGCTGGATGGAACCGCTATTACATGGATCATTATAATTAATTGCTGCTTGTGTTCTCAACAAATCCTTAATAATAAAACCGTTCAAACAGCATTGCCGGGTGTAGAACCAAATGCACTTGTCGTTTGGCGAGAGATCTGGAAAATGATTTTTATTACTTCCGCATTATTAATTATGCCGGTTATTGGTAATATGTTGAACGCAAACCTACCAGAAAAAATTGAATCGAAGATATATCAAACTCGCGTTATTGCAAAGGTAGACAATAACCAAAAAATCTACTTATCAAATTTCTATTCTGAAAAAGATGGTGATTATTATTTGTCATCAAATCTGAATGATGACCAGAAAGAAGAGATTAAAAAAATATTCTCTGCGGCAGAATTTCACAGATTTTTTTCATTGTTTGACGGATCAATCATTCCAAATAATTGGTGGCCGATACTTTTTGTAGTATTAGCGGGCTTAACCGGATACATTTACAGCTTTGGATTTTTCAAACTGGCAAGGTTCGCTGCTCATTTCTGGGTTCCTTATACAAATGTTTATCTGGCAATCATCCCATTTGTTATGTTTTTGTTTGGTGAAAATGTTACAAGCTATCAAATAATTGGTGCCGTTATTACAACAGCCGGATTGATGGTTGGTGTTTCAGATTATAAACGTCATAAAGTTGAAGAGATAAAAAAGACTTACCAATAATTTGAATTCGATGATCAAAGTGAATTACATAATTTGCATTATATTTTTAATAGTTTCCCATGGTTCGCTGGCTGCTAATCAAGATTCAGTAAAAAGCAGAATTCCAATTTCAATTAAAGCCGGTTATAAAGCACCTTCTGAAAGAAGCTATCACAGTACAAATTCCGGATTTGGTTTAAGTATATCAACAAGGTTTAGTTTAAGTGACAGATTGAATCTTCATCCTTCTTTTTTACTATGGACTTCCAAATACAAATTTATAAATCCCTATCATGAAAATATTACATTAACAAGTATTTCGGCTTTAATCGGATACAATTTTTATATTAATAAATTTACAATTGAACCCAAATTAGGTTTAGGACTTAGTAAAGCTTCCGATACAAATAAACAACTGATCACTTCATTCTTGGGACTGGGAATAAATTATAATTATGATGCAGATATTCGGATTCAGTTTGATATTCTTCAACAGTATTCATTTGTATTCGATGTTGGCGGATCAGGACCTTCATTCGATAATATTTTGTTATTACTGGGATTTGAATTTACACTATGATTTATGTGCAACAACAACCTGAACCAGACCGAATGTTAATGAATGCTTCTCAACTTTCGAAAAACCACTTTGCTTCAATAAATCTACAAGATCAATTTTTTCATCGAATTCATTTACAGATTCGGGTAGGTAGGTGTATGCCTCGCGGTCCTTTGAAATAAGTCTCCCAATAAATGGCAGGACTTTATTAAAATAGAGTAAATAGAAATTTCTTATCAATTTATTTGATGGAAGTCTGAACTCAAGTATGGTAGCTTTCCCATTGTTTGTAAGGACCCTATAGAATTGTTGAAATCCTTTGTGCAGGTCGTAAAAATTTCTTACGCCAAATGCCACAGTTATGTTAGAAAAAGTTTCATTCTTGAATGGAAGGAATTCTGCAACACACTGCGAAGTTCTCCCTTTTATCCATCCAACTTTTTTATCAAAAAGGTAAAGCATGTTAATCGACAGGTCAGCGCCATAAATATTAATGACTCCGGCTTTATTAGCTGCAATTGAAAAATCACCTGTTCCGCATGCAATATCGAGAAGGATAGAATTGCTGTTCATCCCGCTAAGTTGAATAGCTTTCTTACGCCAGTAGAAATCAATGCCAAGACTTAAGAAATGATTTAGAAAATCATATCTATAAGAAATGGAATCGAAAATTCTTTTTACGCGTTCTTTTTTGATTTGAGTTTCTTTCATCTTAGAAAATTAATTGTTACCTTTTTTTTGTAAAAATATGGATTAGGTAATGGATAAATATCTAAAAGCTATAAAGCAAAATATCTGTTCCATATGTGTTGATTCTAGTGAGAAAGGAAGATGCACGCTTAATGAAAAAGAAGCCTGTGCCGTAGAATTATTTCTTCCTAAAATAGTAAATGTAATTCATAACAACGAAAATGAAGCACTAGCAAAAATATATAAATCTATGAAAGAAACAGTATGCAGAGATTGTCTGGCCCAGGATACAGAAGGATATTGCTACCTCCGCGAAGATGCAAACTGTTCTCTCGATAGATATTTTTACCTTATAGTTGAAACAATACAAAAGGTAGATGCTGGAATACTAACCTGATGATTTCTCGAAATCATTTTTATTAATATTCAATTTCTTCATCACTGTTGTTGTTAATTCCCATCGGTTATATATTATCTTACCGCTCCATAGTGTAAAGAACATAAACAAAACGCCGCCAATTAAATCGATTACATAATGGTATCTTAAATAAACAGTTGCAAATATCAATAATGTTCCGTTAATCAGAAAAAAATATTTAATACGACTATTAAACTTGAATGAAAGTATTATGACTAAAAGAGTCATTTGCGTGTGTCCGCTGGGGAACACATCGCGTTGAACTACTTGCGCTGGATTAAGTGTACCGGACGGGATTGACTCCCCGGAATTTACTATCTCTCTTAGAAAATCGGTTAAAAATAATCCGGGCATTTCTAAATTATTAGTTGCAAAATCGTGGAGTGTAAACCTTGGTCCAATTGCCGGAACTAATAAGTAACCGATAAATGAAAGTATAAAACCATAGACAATAATGAACGCGCTATAATCAAGCTCCTTAATTTTATTTCTAAGAATAAATTCAATTCCTAAAATAACCGGCAGAAAGAAAAATGTTGCATAAACTATCTGGAGTATCTCTGTTAGTAAAGGATTCGAAATTTTATATAACTCAACTGTCGGGTCTGTACCTAAAATAAACCGGTCGATCGAGATTAGCAGATCATCATAAATTACCCCTCGTATTGGATCGACCATCAGGTATAACTCTTTGAAGAAAATAAAAATTAACGGAACCAGATACCAGTAATGAAGTTGTTTCCAGATAGGGCCTTTCCCTTTTTTGATGTTATGCGAGATAAACAATAACAGTAATACTATAACAGCATTTAAAAATATATTGAGATACCAGTATTCAACACGACTGTAAAATACTATGTTGACTATTGAAAGCAGAATACAAAATGAAATTACAACCATATCGGTTGCATTTAATAAAACTAGGAACGAAGCAATCCTTTTCATTATCAGAGAAATGCAAAAGTTATAATTGATAAATAAATACTTAATCCGAAAACATCATTCATAGTAGTTACGAAAGGACCCGTTGCAACAGCCGGATCGGCTCCGAATTTTTTAAGAATCAGCGGAATCGATGCACCTGCAACAGTAGCAAATATCATAATTACCAATAAGGAAATAGAAAGAACTATAGAAAATTTTAACTCTGCATCAAACAGGAAATGGGTTGCTATTATTAATATAGCTCCACAGATAATTCCATTAACAAAACCAACTATAAACTCTTTGAATATTTTCTTAAAGCTAATTGAGAACCATACGTCATGCACTGCAAGCCTCCTTACCATAACTATTGCCGCTTGTGTACCTGAGCTGCCACCCATTGCCATAACTACTGGGATGAAAAAACTTGCAATAAGAATTTTTTCTATTGATGCCTGGAATGATGCCAGCACAACTGCACTTATTAGCTCTCCAAATAGCGCAACAAAAAGCCATGGAAGTCTTATCCGCGAAATTTTTATTGAGCTATCGCTTATCTCTTCTTCTTCTGATAATCCTGCAAACTTCTGAATATCTTCTTCAGCTTCTTCACCAATAACATCTACAATGTCGTCAATGGTTATTCTACCAAGGATTATTCCATTGTTATCAACAACAGGAATAGAAACCAGATCATATTTCTTCATTGAATTAGCAACAAGTTCCTGATCATCATCCGGATGGACAGTAATTAATTCTTCTTCAAGTATATTTGTAACCTTTGTATCAAGCGGATGAATAAGCAACGATTTAAGCAGAACGAATCCAATTAATTCACCATTGTGCTTTGTTACAAAGATGTAATAAATATGATCAATATTATCGGCTTGTTTTCTTACTTCTTCAATTGCATCAGCAACGGTAGCATCTTCAATAACGTTTACAAAATCGCTGCTCATAATTCCGCCGGCAGAATCATCCCGGTATTTTAAGAGTTCTTTAACTTCCTCAGAAGATTCCGGTTCGATATATTCTAAAACTTGTTCTGCAACGTTTTCAGGTAATTCACTTACAATATCGGTTGCATCGTCTGTATCAAGTTCATCAACAATGTCAGCAATTTTTTCGGCAGTAACATCTTCAAGAATTTTTTCTCTCAGATTATCATCAAGTTCTAAGATTACTTCGCTTGCTGTTTCCGTGTCTAAAGTACTGAATGCAAACTTTGCTTCATCTTTAGTAAGGTGATTAATAATTTCTGCTATATCTGCCGGATGAATATCTTTAAAGATACTTAATAGACTCTGAGCAGCTTGCTCATCTATTAGACTCCTAATATTATTAATTATTTCCGGATCCTCATCCAGTAGGTCATGCAAACTTTTTAATTCTTCAGCCATCCGGACCCTCCTTTAGTAGTTTTGTAAGTTCAATAAATTGATTGATTGATAATTCTTCTGCCCGCTTGCTTAATGGAAATGATTTCACATCAATGATACTTTTATTAAATATACTGTTACTTAATGAATTTTTAAGCGTCTTTCTCCTGTTTCCAAATGAAGCTTTAACAACTTTTATAAAATCAACATCTTTTATCACGGAGTTAGTTTCTTTGTCGAACCTAATATGAACAATTGCAGACCAAACGTTTGGCTTAGGATAAAACACGTTCGGAGAAATTTTAAAACATAATTCTGTATTTGCAAAATAATTCAACAACACACTTAGTATTCCGTAATCTTTGTTCCCTTGTTTTGCAGTCATTCTTTTGGCAACCTCATACTGAACCATTAGCAACGCATCATTAATGTAACGTCGGTCATAAAATAATTTGAACAATATTGAAGAAGTTAAATTGTATGGAATATTTCCTATAATCCTCAACTTATTATTTTGCTGTGTAAGTTCTTCTAAGTCAATCTCAAGAAAATCATGATTAATAACATTCAGTCCGGGCAATTCATTTCTTAAATTCTCAATTACCCTTGTATCAATTTCAATCACTGTGTAAGGACCGATCTTTTCATATATGGTTCTTGTAAGCGCTCCGGTGCCGGGTCCAATTTCTACTATGCGCTCCTCTTTTTGCGGATTAAAAGTATCAACAATTTTATTAATAATATTCTTATCAGTTAAATAATTCTGTCCGAATCGTTTTAAGGGTCTGATCCTTGTCGGCATTTGATACAACTCTATAATTGGCAGAAATCTTAATCCCAATATAATGCTTGGCTGGTTAATATTATTTATATTTAATTAACGGATGGAATTAAAATCGTGATATTATTCGAAGTTATTTTTCTCTGTGTTATCTCTCTTTATTTTATTGAACTGATTATCTTTTCGATTGGGGCGGGTTTCACTTTCCCTAAATTAAAAGATGAACAATTACCATATATATCGGTAATTGTTGCTGCAAGGAACGAAGAGGAAAATATTCTCGATTGTCTGGAATCTCTTAACGAATTAATCTATCCCGAAGATAGAATTGAAATTATTATTGTTAACGATCATTCAACCGATAGAACCGGAGAGTTGATCAATTCTTTTATAGCTGATAAACATAAGTTCAAGGTGTTAATTCCTGAAGAGGCAATCGGTTCATTAAAAGGAAAGACTAATGCATTGGCAAACGCAATTAAGATTTGTAGTGGTGAAGTAATTCTTACAACTGATGCAGACTGCACTGTTTCACCTCAATGGGCTAAGACTATTGCATCATACTATCAGAAGGGAGTAGGATTTGTTGGCGGTTATACTACTCAGAATGATCGAACCGCATTTGAAGGGATGCAAGCAATTGATTTTGTTTACCTTTTAACTGTTGCAGCCGGGTCTATAAATCTTAAAAAACCACTAAGCTGCATCGGCAATAACATGTCTTATAGAAAAGCTGCTTATGACGAAATAGGCGGTTATGAAAAATTAAAATTCTCTGTTACAGAGGATTTTAATCTGTTGATGGCAATTAATAATTTGAAGAAGTATAAAATAATCTATCCGCTGGATTCAGGCGGATTAGTTACCTCTAAAGCTTGTCCCGATCTTAAATCTCTGTTCTGGCAGAAAAAAAGATGGGGAGTTGGAGGTACTGAGAGTGATTTTATTGGTTACATAGTTATGTTGTGGGGATTTCTAACACATCTCTGTATGTTATTAACACCTTTCTTTTTTTCAGCTTCGGCTTTATATTTGTGCCTCTTAAAATTATGTATCGATTATTTTTTTGTTTTGCCGGTTTATAAAAGACTGAACCTGAAAATACGTTTGAGTCATTTCCTGGCATTTGAAATCTATTTTATTATTTATGTTGTACTTCTTCCTTTTGTTGTTCTACCTAACCGTAATATCAAATGGAAGGGAAGAGAGTTTTAGTGAATGTATAATGAAGAATGAACAATGTATAATTTAGAATTGGTTGAAAACAATTATAGTTTCTCTTAATTCAATAGCTCTAATAAAATTCATATTACTGAAATGAAAAAAACAATTCTCTTATTCTTCTTTATAACAATATCAACATATTCACAAAATTTAGATTTATTCCCGGGAAGTCTAAATGTTCAGCCATTTATTGCAAATACACTTGAACCTAAAATGGGATTCTTATTTCAGCTTTCTAAGAATGAACTTCGTTTAGATATTGGCAACTCGTTGGATATTTTTCATTACAGTAAGAATGAAAGTGAAGTCTTTTCATTTGGAGCGGACTTATTCACTTATACGCTTTTACGTGGAGAAAAAGATTTTCATTTCCCTGTTGATGCGGTTGATTACTTATTCGGGATTAACGGAAGTTACAAAAAAGTTGAAGACCAAAATGAATACGGAGCGCGGGTTCGTATAAGTCATATTAGCGCCCATTTTGTTGATGGACATTATGATGCTTCTAAAGGGGCATGGCGAGATGGATTAAATCCGCGTGTTTACAGCAGAGAATTTATCGAACTAATGCCGTTTGTAAAATTCAACTCGCTGCGGGTTTATGCCGGTCTAACATATCTTTTCCATGTTACACCGGATTATCTTGGTAAAGATATTTATCAGTTGGGGTTTGATTATGTGGGTAATCAATTTACTTCTGAAACCCTGTCGCCATTTCTCGCTTATGATTTCAAGCTTCTAAATCTCAGTAAGTATTCTGCTAACCATTCCTTTTCAGCCGGGATAAAATTCGGCAAACCTGAGGGACGAGGTATAAGCATCTACTTTAATTATTACTCAGGTAAAAGTATTCATGGGGAATATTTCGATTTTACAAAAACATATTCAGCAATAGGAATTAATCTGGATCTATAAAAATGCCGGAAGAATATTCATTTTCATCGCAACAGGTTTCTACAGATAAACCAAGAAAAAAAAGTTATCTGATCCATATCATATTATTTGTAATTACTTTCATTACAACCATAATTGCGGGAATGGAATGGACAACAGGTAAAATGGGTCCTTATGAATTTGCAGATATGGTTCGCGGACTTCCTTATGCACTTTCAATTTTGTTTATACTAACATTTCACGAATTCGGGCATTACTTTGCAGCGGTTTATCACAAAGTAAAAGCAACACTTCCATACTATATCCCATTTCCACCGATACCGGGTTTTTTCAACTTCGGAACAATGGGTGCTGTAATTAGAACTAAATCGGTAATACCTACAAACAGAGCAATGTTTGATATTGGCGTTGCAGGTCCTCTCGCCGGATTTATTGCAAGCACTGCTGTTCTAATTTATGGATTTACTCATTTACCATCAGTCGATTACATTCTACAAATTCACCCGGATTATTTTACACCTGAATACGGTAAAGAAGGAATTCATCTGGAATTTGGCGGGACAATTTTATTCGAAATATTAAGAGCACTCTTTACAAACGCTAATGAGTTTGTTCCTCCCATGTCCGAAATTTATCACTATCCCTATTTATGTGTTGGCTGGTTCGGTCTGTTTATTACAGCGATGAATTTAGTTCCGGTCGGTCAACTGGATGGAGGTCATATAATCTTCAGTATGTTCGGTGAAAAAATTCATGAAGCAATAGCAAGCATCTCAATGATAGGTTTGGCATTTCTTGGTATCTCAGGTTTGTTAAGTTCATTATTGAATTATGATTTAGGATTCGGATGGACAGGATGGTTACTCTGGGCGTTTATTCTATATATTGTAATAAAAGTAAAGCATCCCCCGGTTCCTCATTTCGAAAAATTAAATTCTACAAGAATGATTTTGGGTTTTGTTGCAATAATTATTTTTATTCTTTCCTTTTCTCCATCGCCATTTGTTATTAAAATGTGAAAGTAGATGTAAAATTAAATTGTCTTGACATTTACTTATGCGATTTCTACTTTTGCCACAGTTAAAAGGGAAAAATTATAGAAACTTTGCTACTTTAATTTCTACAATCAGTTAATTTATAGACAAGGCAATATTTCTATGATTTTTTCTTTTTTTATACAATTCAAAGTTACTTGCCAAAAGGTTTTGAATAAGATCAAGCTATTTTATTTATTAATAGTCCCGTTATTATTTTTAATTATAAATGCATGCGAAAAAATTCCCGATGGAATAGTTGAACAGGCAAAACTTTACTATAACGTAAAAACCATTTCAGCACCGGCTAATTTCAGTTATTCTTCAGCGGATTCAATCCTTATAACAACCATCGAATTTGATAATTCGAAATATATTAACAAAGTATGGCTGCAAATTAAATCTGATGATGGTAGCACAACAATTACTTCCTCATCCCAGATGTTTGATAATGGCAATACAGCTTTGAATGGTGACCGGAAATCCAATGATAATATTTACTCTGCAAAGATTGGAATAAGTAAAAAGTTTGCATCCGGTAGGTATTACATAAATTATTTTGTTGAGGATAATGTAAAACCGGTTTCCGAAAATCTGGCTAAAGTTGCATCTCATTACTTCAACTACAACAACAACCAGATTAGTTATCCACCTGTAATTTCCAATTTAACAATTCCAAATTCGGTTGTAAGAGGAGAGACTTTTGTATTCACTCTAAAAGTTGAAGATGGAAACGGACCCGGGGATATTTCTCAAGTCTATTTCAAATTATTCAGACCTGATGGTTCTCAGGTTGATCCGCAAAATGGGTTGGGTTATTTCTTAATGGTTGATGATGGTAACTTTGAAACATTTGGTGATAGAACTGCTGGTGATGGAATTTATTCATTCAAGAATTCTTTTTCTGCTACAACTCAAACTGGTCAGTGGAAGTTTGAGTTTCAGGCAAAAGATAAAAGCGGGAATCTGAGTAATACAATCTTTCACATGATGTCCGTGGACTAAAATGAAAAAAATTTTCCTTACATATTTTCTTATTATCATAAATTTATTTGCACAATCAATTCCTGTAAATTTCGAATTGACTCCTAAGACTCTTTCAAAAACCGATGATGCCTATCCTTCTGGCAATACTACCGAAAGAATTCTTATTCAGGATAATACTATCTGGATCGGTACTTCGAGAGGGTTAAGTAAATCCTCCGATGGTGGAAATACGTGGATAAACTATTACAAAACCGAACCATTTGGCGAGAAGAGTATTTCTGCTATTGCTTATAGAAACGGTGTAATCTGGGCTGCACTATGGTCTTCAATTACTGTTGGTGGTTCTTCTGATGGTGCCGGAGAGGGATTAGTCTATTCGACTAATAACGGTAATAATTGGACTCTTATTCCTCAGCCTGTTGATAAAATGACAGACTCATTAATTCAATACGGGAATAATGTAATTAAAGCCGTTCCAACAACTGTAACGGGACAAAATTTTACTTATGGCATCGGTTTAACAAAAGATGCTGTCTGGATCGTTTCGAGAGCCGGCGGTTTAAGAAAATCAACTGATATGGGTAAAACATGGCAAAGAGTTTTATTACCACCTGATAATTTGAATTCCATCAAACCATCAGATCAACTCAATTTTGAATTAAGACCTAAAGCTGGTGATAAGGGAAATAACAATCACATTCCCGTTTCAATTTCTGTTGTTGGTGATGATACCTTGTATGTAGGCACCGGCGGCGGAATAAACAAATCTACTGATGGCGGAATTAGCTGGACAAAAATGAACCGGACTAATCAGACAAATCCTATTAGCGGTAATCACATCTGGAAGATTTCTTATAATCAGTTTGATAATTCTATCTGGGCTGCAACATGGAAAGCAGAAGGACAAACAGAATTCTGGGCTATTAGTTTTACTAATGATGGCGGAAAAAACTGGAACATTACATTACCGGATTCACGAACAATGGATATTACTTTTAGACCAGTTGCTGTTAATTCAGCAGATGTAATTGCAGCTACACAGGATGGCTTATACAGATCGGGCAACAATGGAAAAACTTGGCTTGCATCACCTCAAATATATGACGACGCTTCAAAAATCCCGGTTAACACAAATCATTTCAGAGCTGTACAAAATCAGATTGTGAATAATGAAACTGCATATATCTGGATCGGTTCTCTTGCAAATGGTTTAATCCGTTTTGAAGATAAAAAAAGTATTTGGAATGGTAGCTGGAAAGTATTCCTCAAATCAGGTGAATATACAGTTAAGAAAGAAAGTTTTGCATTCCCAAATCCTTTCTCGCCGGTTTCAAGAACTACCAGAATAAAATATTCAACAGAAAAAAATTCCGATGTTACAATTAGAATTTTTGATTTTGGAATGAATCTGGTTAGAACATTAATTCAAAATGCACCACGTGGAATAAGCGAAGAACAATTTGAAAACTGGGATGGTAGGGATGAAAGCGGAAAGATAGTTCCAAACGGAGTCTATTTTTATAGAATTGATATTGGTTCTGACGAACTTATTTTTGGTAAAATTATGGTTCTGATGTAGAAAAGGAAAATCTGCAAAGTGAAAAAAATTATAACGATTATATTAATTTTATTTAGTGTTGTTAATGCCCAGCCGCAATTTTCTGCTATTAGCAGTCTCCCCGGTGCATTCAGCAGAATGGGATTTGGTGCGCGCGGAATGGGAATGGGTAATTCACTTTCAGCCATTAAGGAGGGTAATTTAGTTGCTTATTATAATCCGGCTTTAGCTTCGTTTCAGCAAGGGAATTCGTTTCAAACTTCTTATTCAATTCTATCACTTGACAGATCATTAAACTTCTTAAGTTATACACGTAATTTTGAATTCGGTAAAGTTGAAACTCCTGATGGCAAATCCAGGCCAAGATCAATTGCTGGTATAAGTGCCGGAATTATAAATTCAGGTGTATCGAATATTGATGCGAGAGATGCTCAGGGAATTAGTACTGGAACTTTATCAACCACTGAAAATCAGTTTTTTATTGCTGTTGCAAACCGGTTCTCAGAAAAACTTGCAATAGGAATTGCATTTAAATTCTACTACTACAAGTTATACGAAGATTTCAGTTCTACAGGATTGGGATTTGATATAGGTGCACTTTATTCTTTTAACGAGAATCTTACTTTTTCCTTTGTTATAAAAGACATTAATAGCAAATACGATTGGGACAGCGGAAAAATTTACGGGCAATCCGGAAGGCAGAGTAAAGACAAGTTCCCATTACTCACAAGAATCGGCGCCTCTTATAAATTTGATGATCCCAGATTAATTGCAGCAATAGAATTTGAGAATACAAATGCAAATACAAAATATTTACGAGCCGGTGTTGAATACAATATTTATAAAGATCTTTTTTTGCGTGCCGGTGTTGATAGATACAATTTTATTAATTCTGATGTACCTGTTAAACCGTCATTAGGTTTCTCATATTTCCATTTATTTAATTCATACCGTATTGGAATTGATTATGCATTTGTAATGGAACCATATTCAAACGGTGATCAGCATATTATTGGCATTAGCGTTAATTTTTAGATTATGATCAGAAAAATATTTTTATCGATATTAATATTTTACAGTTTAATACCGGCACAGGGAACTGGTAACAGCGGAGTTGCATTTCTTAAACTCGGCTCAGGATCCCGCAATATTGCAATGGGCGATCTGGGAATTGTTGCCGGTAATGAATTGAATGCGGTTAATTATAATCCTTCAATATTATCCATATTAAATAAAACCCAGTTAACATTTTCTCATAATAGTCTTATTCAGGATTTACGTTCTGAATTATTCGGGGGGAGTTTTAGTGCATTCGGTATTCCGCTGGCTGTAATGATAAATACTACATCAGTTTCAGATATCGAAATAAGAAACATACCGGGTGAAGCAGTATCTAAATTCAATGCAAATTATTTTTCTGCCGGTCTATCAGGTGCTGTAGAACTTCTCAAAAATTTTCATTCCGGGTTTACACTAAAATATCTGTATGAAAATTTATATTCTGATGAGGCTTCGGGGTACGCATTAGATTTCGGAATTACATATACGGGGATAGCAGAAGGACTTACAGTCGGAGCTTCTTTACGTAACATGGGATCGATGAATAAATTAAGAAACGAAGCCACAAAACTGCCCGGGGATTTTCGATTGGGCGCTTCATATTTACTCGATTTTAGCAGTATGAAATTCATTGTAAACTTGTTGGGTGGTTTTCAAAAATTCCTTGATGCTGATGATTCACATCTTCATTTTGGTGCTGAAGTAAATTACGATAATTTTTTCTTTATACGCGGAGGTTTAATTTCCGGTTATGAAACTAAAAGTGTAACAACCGGATTCGGAATTAAATTAAAAAGTTTTAATATGGATTATGCTTATGTTCCGTTTAAGTATGGATTGGGTGATAATCATATTATTACTTTCATTTTTACTTTTTAACAAAATCTTTTTTGTTCAATATAATTCTGTTGTTCTATTTAAAATCGTATTTTAATTCTCAGTAAAAATATTCCTTTACGGATAATTGATAATGGAAGTAATTAAATATTCTGATGAATGGAAAGAAAAGTGGGACCGTTTTGTACTTCAATCGAATAACGGTACAATGTTCCATCTCCAAAAATTTTTAGATTATCACACTCCCGGTAAATTCAATTTCGATCATCTTATTTTTCTTAAGAAAGGTAAAATAGAGGCATTGCTGCCGGGTGCTATCAGGAATGGCGTATTTGAATCACCAATTGGTGCCAGTTATGGTTCGATTGTAACAAAGGATATAAAATTTGCCGAAGCAATAGAAATTATTTCTGCTTTGATTGATTACGGCAGTCGGAATAACATAAAAGAATTTGAGCTTACACCTGCACCAATGATTTATGAAAAGTATCAGAATCAAAATCTTGAATTTGCAATGCGCTGGCTGGGTTTTAATTACAAACTTCACTACATCTCAAGTGCAATTAATTTAAGAAAGGATGAAGATTACTTATTAAGATTTTCTCCAACCACCAGAAGAAATGTAAGAAAGACTTTCCGCATCAAGGATTTGCGGATTGAAATAAACGAAAGGTACGATCAATTTTATCCTATACTTGTTGAGAATAAAGCCAAGCATGATGCAAAGCCAACTCATTCCTATGAAGACCTGATACGACTTAAACAACTATTACCGGAAAATTTAGTTTTATTCATGGTTTATCTTGGTGATAAACCGATAGGCGGCTCGCTTCTTTTTTTAGCAAATAAAAATGTTGCTCTCTGTTTCTATAATATGATGCTTTATGAATACACCGAATATAAACCGATGCATAGAATAATGTATGATGTTGTAAACTATGCAACGGAAAGAGGATTTTCGTATGTAGATATAGGTGTATCACAGGATACTAAAGCAGAAAATCCTATGACACCAAGTTTGAGTCTTATTGAATTCAAAGAACAGTTTGATGCAAAGACAATTATGCGTAATACACTTCATATTAAATTATAGACAGGATTACTTTGCAGAAAAGTATTTGCATAGCATTTCTTGGTAATGCACTCCATGATTCCAGAATTGTTAATCTAACAAACTCACTTATAGAAGATAATTGCAGAGTAAAGGTAATCTCATTCGATTGGTTTATTAGTAATCAGTCTTATTTCGATCAGACTTATTCAATTTATAAGCTTGAGAAAAAAAATAGTCTTTTGTTTTATTTAAAATATGCTCTAATACTTATCAACCAATTACTCAAGACAAAAGCGGATATCTACTTTGCCGAAGATTTTTACACTCTCCCTTTTGTTACAATAATTGCCAAATTGAAAAGAGCTAAAGTTTATTACAACAGTCGGGAATTGTATGCATTTATAGGCGGGTTACGTAATCGTCCATTCTTACAATCGGTTGTTAAAGCAATTGAAAAATTATTTATTACCAGAGTTGATATTGTCTTAACAACGGGTGAAATGGATTCTCACTTCCTCGAGAATTTTTATGGTATTAAGAATACTCTTGTAATACGTAATATTCCATTGCTTCGATATCCTGATTCAATAATTAATTTTCGGGAAAGATATAATCTACCTGATAATTCATTCATACTTCTTTACCAGGGTGTTTTGCTTGAAGGACGGGGAATTCCGTTGGTAATGAATGCGATGCAGAGTTTACCCAATACTGTTCTTATTATACTTGGAGATGGCGAACAAAAAAAGAATTTCCAAAAACTTGCAGAAGAATACGGTTTAGTTAATCGTGTAATTTTTGCCGGGACAATTAAACAGAACGAATTAGTAGATTATACAGCCGGAGCAGATTTAGGGATAACATTAATTGAGAATATTAGTGTTAGTTATTACCACGCTCTGCCAAATAAATTGTTCGAATACATAATGGCGGGTTTACCTGTATTATCATCTGATTTACCACAGATGAAAAGAATTGTAGAAAGATATAAAGTTGGCGAAGCGATCAGTATAAAAGATGAAACCGGCATTGTAAAATCAATACAGATCATCATAGATAATCCCGATCAATTGAAGCGGTATAGAGAGAAATGTTTTAGTGCTGCAAAAGAATTGAACTGGCAAGAGGAATACAAAAAAGTACGCAAACAATTACTGGAGTCGGATTAGTTGAAACGGAGTAAAAGAATATTAATTGTTCGACCGGATAGAATTGGCGATGTTGTACTTTCAACACCGCTTCCACGGGAAATTAAAAAAACTTATCCGGATAGTTTTATTGCCGTGATGCTGCGTAAGTATACAAAAGATATTTACGAGAACAATCCTTATGTAGATAAGATTATTTTGATTGATGATTACGACGATGGATCAATAGAAACATTCTGGAAAAAAGTTAACGAGATAAAAAATTATAAATTCACGCACTCACTTACATTACTTCCAACCGAGAGGTTAAATTACTTTCTGTTCTTTGCTGGAATTCCGTATAGAGTGGGTGTAGGGCATAAGCTGTATCAGTTCCTGACTTTTACGAGATATGTATCGAGAAATAAATATATCCCTTTACGCCATGAAGCCGATTATTGTATGGACCTTGCAAGAAAGATTGGTGTAGTTACTGAGAATCTGGATACTGAAATATTTCTAACAGGTGAAGAAAAAACTAAATCACTTGAATTAAGAAATAATTTATTGAATAGTAAAAAATTACTTATTGGTATTCATATTACAAGCGGTAATTCTGCACCTAATTGGACTTACTCCGCTTACAGAGAATTGATTGATGCATTAATAGATAGCAATGATTTCCAAATTGTTATTACAGATAACAAGATACCTGACCCGCTAACTAACCTGAAAAACGTATTATATCCTAACATTAATAAGTCCTTAAGAGAATCCATTATTACTTTTTCTGCTCTGGATCTGCTTATCTCTGCAAGTACAGGACCGATGCATTTATGTGCAGCATTAAAAGTGAAAACACTTTCTATGTTTTGTCCACTAACAGCATGTTCACCTAAATTGTGGGGACCATTAGGTAATGAGAATAAAATTCTGTTACCTTCAGAAAATTACTGCAGAAACAAATGCCCCGGTGATCCAAAGAAATGCACATTTGAAGGCGATGGTGGAATAATAGTAAATCAGGTTATATCAACTCTAAATAATATATTGAAATAAAGTTTTTCCACAGAAGTAAAATTCTTTTCAAGAGTTTTAGCAAATGAGTATATTTGCAATCGGTTTTGCCAAGCCCTAATCGGCAAATTGATACCCAACTCCGCCAGGTCCGGAAGGAAGCAACGGTTAGTATTTAATTTGGGTGGTTAGGTGTCTTGGCTTTTTTGTTTGTAGAAATCAATAATAGATTTTGCTTTTGCAAGACCTATAATTTTTGAAAGTTCATCTTCAGAAGCATTTTTAATTTCTTCAATACTCTTAAATTCAGTCAATAGTTTATTAGCAACCTTTTCACCTATACCTTTAATTTCTGTTAGTTCCGTTGCAAATGTTCTTTTGTTTCTGCGCTCCCGGTGGAATGTAATTGCGAATCGGTGAGCTTCATCGCGGATGTGCTGCAGCAATTTTAATCCGGATGATGTTTTAGGAATTGATTGAGGTTCGGACTCATCAGGAAGAAATACCTCCTCAAGCCGTTTTGCCAAACCAATTATCTCGTAATCCTTAATATTAAGTTCAACGAGTGATTCGATAGCGCTGGAAAGCTGACCTTTACCTCCATCAACCATTATTAAATCGGGCAGCGGTTCTTTCTCCTCAATCAATCTCGAATATCTTCTATGAATAATTTCCCGCATACTGGCAAAATCATCCGGTCCATCAACGGTTTTAATAATATATTTTCTGTAGAGACTTTTTTTTGGTTTTCCATCAATGAATACAACCATACTGGCAACCGCATCGCTCCCCTGTAGATTGGAGTTATCGAAGCACTCAATTTTTCGTGGAAGTTTTTTTAACCTCAAATCTCTTTGCAAGGCTGAAAGGGGATACGGAACGTTTCCTTCTTTCTTCATCTTCTGAAGTTGAATCTCTTTTAGATGCAATTGTGCATTCTGCTTACACATAAGTAAAAGAGATTTTGCTTCGCTTTGTTTCTGTGGGATAACAAATTTGCATTTCCTGAGAGCTTTGGTGTTTAACCATTCTATTAGCGAATCGGCATCATCAGGTTCAACCTCAATTAAAATTTCTTTTGGTACTTCAACGTAATCACTATAATAAAATTTTATTATAGCGGAATAAATTTTGTCATCAGACTCATTCTCTTCAGCAGTAAGAGTCAGCTGTCTCTTACCGACCAATTTGCCGGATCTAATATTCAATATTGTTGCGGAAACGTCCTTTCCTTCGTAAGCCGCACTAATTACATCCCGATCTTCGAAATCATTACTCACAATTTTCTGTTTTGAAGAATAGACATTAAGTTGTTCAATACGGTCTCTTATATCTGCGGCTTTCTCAAATTCCAGGTTCGAAGAAGCTTCAGTCATATCTTTATTGAGCTCTTGAATCAACTCATCGGTTTTACCGCGTAAGACTTTGATTACCTGATTTACCATACTGTTATAATGAATCTGGGTAACAAGTCCTTCGCATGGACCTTCACATTTTTTAATGTGATAATCAAGGCAGATTTTGAATTTTTTCTTTTCAATATTCTCCTGGTTTATATCATACTTGCAGCTGCGTATCTTAAAAATCTTATTTATCAATCGAAGTGACGACTTCATCTGCTTAACATCTGTATAGGGTCCAAAATATTTTGAACCATCTTTAAAAATGTTACGTGTGGCATAAATTTGTGGATAAGGTTCGTTGGTAACAACGATATATGGAAATGATTTGTCGTCTTTAAGATTGATGTTATATCGCGGTTTTAAGTCCTTGATTAGATTATTTTCCAGAACAAGTGCTTCAATTTCACTATCGGTTATAATTAATTCGATATCATTTATTTTAGAAACGAGTGCGTTGGTCTTGGCATTATCAATTCTGTTCTGGAAATAGGAACGGACACGGTTTCGCAAATTTTTAGCTTTACCTACATAAATTACTTTACCTTTATCATTAATAAATTGATAAATGCCGGGAAGGGATGGAAGATTCTCCAGTTTATCTTTTAATTGTGAATCCATAGATAACTTTGC
>JBBIHP010000015.1:0-5172 GCA_037446915.1 Ignavibacteria bacterium | reverse complement strand
GGGATGGAAGATTCTCCAGTTTATCTTTTAATTGTGAATCCATAGATAACTTTGCCGGAATAAAATATTGATTTTAAAAGAGGCTGTCTCAGAAATAAATTTTCAAAAATAAAATCAGTGAAAATATGTTCAATCAGTTTAATCTGAGTACTATATTTTAAAAGATTACTTTTAAGACAACCTCATAATTATAGCTGGATTATTTGAAGACATAATTTTTTGGTATTGCGACAATACCGGTTTCAGAAACCGTAAATCTTTTTTTATCGGCTTCAGGATCAAATCCTATTTCTGTCCCTTCCGGTACCGAAACATTTTTATCGATTATTGCTCTTCTTATTCTAGCATGTCTTCCAATTTTGCAATTATCCATAATTATTGAATCTGTTACATAAGAATAACTGTTTACTCTTACATTGAATCCAAGTATTGATCTTTCTACAAGTCCGCCGGAAATAATTGTCCCATCAGAAATTGCGGAATTAAAAGCACGTCCTACTCTTTCACCTTCATGCGATACCGTCTTGGTTGGTGGAAACTGTCTCTGTTGTGTTCTTAACGGCCAATCATTATCATAAAGATTAAAGTGCGGGTCAATACTTATCAGATCCATACTTGCAGCATAATAACTGTCTATTGTTCCAACATCTACCCAGTATGGTTCGTCCTTCTTATTTTCATCAACAAACCTGTATGCTTGAACTTTATAATCGTTATTCAGCATATAAGGAATTACATCTTTTCCGAAATCGTGGTTGTGAACTTTACTTTGATCGGTATTATTAAAAACCTCTTTTAATGCGTTCACATTAAATACATAAATTCCCATGTTAACAAATGAGAGCGATTCCTTCCCCGGAATTGCCGGAGGATTCTTCGGCTTTTCAATAAACGATAAAACCTTATATGAATCGTCAATCTGAATTACTCCGAACCGGGACGCTATTCCTTTAGGGACTTCAATGCTCGACATCGTTAGTTGTGCATTTTTTTCGATGTGGTACTGAATCATCTTCAAGTAATCCATTTTGTAGATGTGATCACCTGAAAGAATTAATAACCACTCATAATTTTCATCTTCAATTAGATTCATATTCTGCTGAATTGCATTCGCGGTTCCAAGGTACCAGTTATTGCTTGTCTTAAATTGCGGTGGAATGGAATAGATAAATTCACGAAGCTCGGGGTTGAATATGTTCCATGCTTCGTATAGATGCCGGTTTAATGAATCGGATTTATATTGTGTTAAAACATAAATTCTTCTGAATCCTGAATTCAGGCAGTTTGATAGTGTGAAATCGATTATTCTGTATTTACCGCCAAATGGTACAGATGGTTTGGTTCTATATTGTGTTAAAGGAAATAACCGCTCTCCCTGACCGCCGGCAAGAATCATTATTAATGTTTTACGAAGTATTGTCGATCCTGTGTAAGCCATTTCGAACCTCTACTGTTTTGCTCAAAAATATCTATTTAGCAATTGATTGGCAATCATTGAAATTATTAACTTTGAGTTAGCTATAGACAAATCATCTTGTTTCCTTATGAATATAAAGAAAAAAATATGGATTCCCTTAGTATTAGCTGCAATATTCTTAGTTGCCGGACTAATTTTATTAATCACACAATTAAAAGATCGATTAGAACTAATTAGCAAGGCTGAAAAAAATATCGACCTTGTAATGAGTCTTAAGGATATTAATGAGGATTTTATTGCCGGGTATAATGTAAACTCTCAAAGAACACTTGATGTTTTGCACTATGATATAAAAATAGAATTGCTGCCGGATGCTAAAAGAATTAAAGGAAATGTGGCTCTTACTATAAAGGTAAATAATCCTGATGAAAGCGAGGTTGTTCTCAATTTTTACGATAATCTAAAAATAAATTCTATTTCAATTGGCGGTAAAAAAGTAAAATACTCGCGTACAAAAACCAACATCGCTATTTCTCCGGAAGAAAAACTTACAGATACAATTCTGGTAAAAATAAATTACGAAGGTGAACCGAAAAGATTGGGATTCGGATCCTTCAACTTTGATGAGATGAACGGTGAGAAATTAATCTATACATTGAACGAACCGGTCTTTGCATCAACATGGTTCCCTTGTATCGATTTACCTGATGATAAAGCATTAGCAGATATTTATATTACTAACGACTCATCCTTCGTTTCGTTATCGAACGGCAAACTTAGCGGAATAACTATTAATGGGAATAAGAAAACCTATCATTGGAAAACTTATTACCCAATATCAACTTACTTAATTGCTATTTATTCAGGTAACTATAAAACATATTCCCAGAAGTATGTTTCAGCAAGTAAAGATACGGTTGACCTTTTCTGTTATGCTCTACCTGAAAAGTTTGATGACATGATAAAAGATTTTAGAGATCACAATAAATACTTGAAAGTATTCGAAGAGATTTTCGGATTCTACCCATTTACAAAAGAGAAATATTCACTGGCTCAATTTAATTGGGTTTATGGTGCAATGGAGCATCAAACAATTACAGGAATTGGAACAGATTTTATTTCCGGCTTAAAATTATTCCAGGATATGATAATACATGAGCTGGCTCATCAATGGTGGGGAAATGCTGTGGGTCCTAAAACATGGAAGGATATCTGGTTAAATGAAGGTTTTTCTACTTATTCTGAAGCTCTCTATTGGGAAAAACAGAGCGGTTTCGATGCATTGAAAACTACTCTTGCTGCTAAATTCGGTTCGTTCGAAAAAGGTACGTTATACAATCCGGACCGTAATTTATTCAGCAGTCTGGTATATGATAAAGGGGCATGGGTTTTACATATGCTACGTAAGGAGGTTGGCGATTCTGATTTTTTCAAAATATTAAGAAACTATTATGAACGATATAAGTATAAAAATGCATCAACAAAAGATTTCCAGATTATTGCAGAGGAGATATCTAAAAGAAATTTGAGTCACTTTTTCGACCAGTGGATTTTCAAGGGAGTTGGAATTCTGGATATTCAGTATGAGTACCAGGTTGAACAGGATAATAATAAATTTAAAACCAAAATTACCTTAAAACAGTTACAAAATGGTTACGATATTTATAAATTTCCGGTTGATATTAAAATTAATTATGAAACCGGGAGCGAAATCAAAAATTATTATATTACAAAGAGAGAGGAATCATTTATTTTTGAAAGCACTAATAGGCCGAAGGAAATATTTCTTGATCCCGATAAATGGCTCCTTGCAAATTATGAACTAATTCAATCTGATAATGATAGAAAATAAAACTTACCTTTTTATATCGGATATTCATCTCGGTCTGCAAAACCGGGAATTTGAAAAAGAAAAAGAAAAAAAATTAATTTCATTCCTTCACTTTGCTCAGAAAAATTGTAATGAACTTTACATTGTTGGTGATTTATTCGATTACTGGTTCGAATATAAAAGAGTAATTCAAAAAGGATTTTTCAAAACTCTTTCTGCTATTACAGAGCTTGCCGAAAACGGTGTTAAGATACATTACTTTATTGGTAACCACGATTTCCTTCACCGCGATTTTTTTGAAAAAGAAGTCGGTGCTATACTTTATCACGATGCTGTTGATGTAGTTCTTAATGGAAAAAGGTTTTATATCGGTCATGGCGACGGATTGGTAAAGAATGATACCGGCTATAAAATATTAAAATTAATTTTACGTAATAAAGTTTTGCAGCGTCTTTATTCTATTGTTCATCCGGATCTTGGAATTAAAATAGCAAGTTCAACAAGTAAAAAAAGCAGAGATTATACTGCAACTAAAAATTATGGAACAGTTGATGGTTTATTAGAAACGGCTCAATCCAAAATTGATTCCGGATTTGATTACGTATTATTTGGTCATTCACATCAGCAAACATTTGAAAAATATAATAATGGTATTTACGTGAACCTTGGGAGCTGGCTTGAAAATCCATGTTACGGAAAGTTTACTAATTCATTTGAAATTATTGACTGGAAATAAAAATGATAAATAATCCGGATGTTAATCCTAGGAATAAGTCTAAGAAACCGAAGAAAAAAACCTGGCGATATCTTTTCCTTTTTATCGGAATAATTTGTATTGCTGCTTTTGTTTTATTCACAGAATACATATTCGAAGGTTTGCCATCACTTGAAGAGCTTGAAAATCCGAGGCAACAATTAGCAAGCAATGTTTACAGCATCGATGGTGAATTGATAGGACAATTCTTTAACGAGAACAGAATTGAAGTTAGTATTGATAGTATTCCACCGCATGTAATAAATGCACTTACTTCTACTGAAGATAAAAAATTCTACAAACACTGGGGCGTAGATGTTGAGCGCTTTATAAAGGCAATGTTTAAAACCGTATTTTTATTCAAAAGAGAAGGTGCAAGTACAATTACTCAACAGCTTGCAAAAAATCTTTACAAATTAAAGTCTAAAAACGAAACCCATACAGGAACAATAATTAGAAAAATTCAGGAATGGATTACTGCAGTTCAAATTGAGAAGACATATACTAAACGGGAAATCCTTGAAATGTACTTTAACATTTCCTGGTTTGGGCACAGTGCTTATGGAATCGCAATGGCTTCAAAAGTTTACTTCGATAAACCTGTAAAGGATCTTACCGTTTCAGACGCCGGTGTGCTGGTTGCATTATTAAAATCTGCGGTAATTTATGACCCATTCAACAAATATGATAATGCATTCAGAAGAAGGAACCTCGTACTCTTTAATATGATGGAAGATGGTTATATTGCACAAGATCAGTATGAAAATCTCAAAAGCCAACCAATAAAACTTTCCTACAAAAAGATTGAAGAAGGTATTAAGGGAACTATTGCACCTCATTTTGTTGAATATGTCCGTCAACAAATGACAAAGCTTGCAGATAAATATGGTTATGATTTATACCAGGACGGATTAAACATATATACTACCCTCGATAGCAGGATGCAAAGGATTGCCAACAAAGCTGCAGAATTACATCTTAATGAGTTTCAGAAACAGTTTGATAGAACCTGGAACTGGAATAAATACAAAGGCGTTCTGGATGAATTGATCGATAAATCAATTAAAAATAGAATTGAATACAAATCTGCATCAACACCCGATGAAAAGAAAATTGTATATAACCGTTTGAGAAACAATCATTCATTTATCGATTCGCTTAAAAAAGTTG
>JBBIHP010000014.1:28825-37798 GCA_037446915.1 Ignavibacteria bacterium | reverse complement strand
AACTTGAAAGAGAGGTAGTTTAGGCATAGATTTAATTTACAGAATATCCCTAAACATCCAATTGAATAAAAAAATAATATTTATTTTCATTATTACGGCTCTGGCTCTTCCGATTTCAGCTCAAAACAATTCTTTTGCTATAGTTGATACATTCCGCATCTCTCCAGATAACAATTACAAAATATCGCAGTTGAACATCATTTCTTTCTCTGAGCAGATTTTCTTGAATAACAAATTATTAAAAAGAAGTGAATACAATATTAGTTATCAATCAGGTAGGTTCTCTTTATCGGATTCAACTAATTACAACATCACCGATATATTAGTAGTATCATACAAAAGCATCAGAATTGATCTTCGAACAGAATATAAAAAGAGAAGTCTGCTAATTAAATATGATGACCTTTATGCAGATAGTATACGTGTATCCAGAGTTGAGAAAGTAGATTTATCCGCCGAGTCAATTTTTGGAAGAGACTTACAAAAAAGTGGTGCATTGATAAGGGGTTTTACTGTCGGATCTAACCGCGATTTCCAGTTGAATAGCGGATTGAGATTACAGCTTGCCGGAAAACTTTCTGATGAACTCGATATTGTTGCAGCTTTATCAGATGAAAATACCCCGATTCAACCCGAAGGCAATACGGAAACATTAGAGGAACTGGACAAAGTATTTATAGAAGTAAAACATAAAAATGCAGTAGGTACTTTTGGTGATTATGAACTTAATGATCGCGAGTATGAATTTTCTAAGGTAACAAGAAAGTTACAGGGATTAAAAGGTGAATTTAATTTTGATAACAATCGTGGAATTATTGCAATTGCCGGTTCACGCGGTAGGTTTAATACTAATCAATACAATGGCCTTGATGGTAATCAGGGTCCTTACAGATTATTCGGAATTAACAACGAAAGAGAAATTATAATTATTGCCGGAAGCGAAAAAGTGTTTCTTGACGGTGAATTATTAAAACGGGGTGAGAACAATGATTATGTTATCGATTACTCAAACTCGGAAATAGTTTTTACACCAAAACGATTAATTACTTCTGCAAGTAGAATTTCTATCGACTTTGAATACACCGACCAGAAATACCGCAGAAATTTTATAGGGACTAATTATTCTACAGATCTATTCAATAACAAATTGAAATTAGGTTTCAGTTATTTCAGGGAGGGGGACGATCAGGATAATCCGGTTGAATTAAGTTTTTCAGAAAGTGATTTAGCAATTTTACGCAATGCCGGTGACAACAGATTAAACGCATCAAGGTCCGGTGTTACTATTGCACCAACTGATTCTTTAGGACAACGTTTAGGTCTTTACACAAAGATTGACACACTCATTAATTCTGAATCTTATACTTATTATAGGTTTTCACCCGGTAATGTTAACTCAATTTATAATGTATCATTCAGTTTTGTTGGACAGGGAAACGGGGATTACATTAAGGAAAGTTTAGGCAGATATAAATTTGTTGGAATTGGAAGCGGCTCCTATTTGCCAGTAATATTTTTACCATTACCTGAATTGAAGCAGCTCGGTAATTTTTCGCTTAAGACCAATATTATTAAAGGAACTAATCTTGATGTTGAGTTATCGGGTAGCTCATGGGATCGTAATCGGTTTTCTGAGATTGATAATTCCGATAATCTTGGTTATGCACGTAAAATTCAATTAACAGTAGAACCACAAGAAGTTGAATTAGGGAACATATCATTGGGTAAAATCGGCTTTGGTATTAAAGACCGTTTCATTCAGGGTAAATACTCTACACTGGACCGTATTGATGAAGTAGAATTTAACCGTTACTACAATATTGCAGATGTTAAAAAATCCGATCAGACACTTAGAGAAATAAATTTAAATTTATACCCGTTAAAATCCCTCTCATTAATTTCAAAATACGGATATCTTAAACAGGGAGATCAATTCTCTTCCAGCAGATTCAATTCTATTCTTACTTTCTATGAAGAGAAAAAATTCAACCTCGATTACAATATTGACTATGTCTCTTCAGAAAACAATTCTATCAATACTAAATGGAACCGGCAGAATGGTAAAGGATTTTACGCAATAGGTATTTTCAAACCGGGAATTAATTTTCTGTATGAAGATAAAGAAGATTACAAGAACGACTCACTTCTTTCCACAAGTCTAAAATATATTGAAGCAGCTCCATTTATAGAAATCTCTGCCTCGAATAATTTTGATATCAGCGCACTTTATTCTTATAGAGAGGAATCGTTCCCACTAAAAACCAATCTTGCTTTACAATCCCGTGCTTATACACAGCAGTATCAGGTTAATTACAGGGGACTTAAGGAAATTACTACATCGTTAAATGTTTCGTTCAGAAATAAAAAGTTTACCGATCAGTTTAAAAAATTTGGTTATTCTGATAATGAAACAATATTATTCTTATCTCAAAGCCGTTTTAACTTCTTCAATAATTTTATTGTTGGGGATTTTTTCTATCAGACGTCAACAGAGCAAACAGCGCGACTAGAAAAAGTGTTTGTAAAAGTACCAAGAGGAACCGGAAGTTATATTTACCTTGGCGATCTGAATAATAACGGAATCCCTGAGGAGAATGAATTTCAATTAACGTCTTTTGATGGGGAATACATAGTTGTAACAATCCCAACCGATCAATTATTCCCTGTCATTGATCTTAAAACAAACACAAGATGGAAAATAGACTTTAATAAAATTCTGACAGGTGAAGATTTATTCTCTAATATTTTTAAAGCCATTTCAACAGAAACAGTCTGGCGTGTAGAAGAAAACAGTAAAGAATCTAATACAAGTAATATCTATTTAATGCATCTAAGTAAGTTTCTAAACGATGCAACTACTATTCGAGGTTCGCAATTATTTCAACAGGATATAAACATTCTTCAATTTAATAATGAGTTCTCTATTAGATTACGTTTTCTGCAAAGGCGGAATCTTAATCAATTTTCCGCCGGAATGGAAAAGGGATTTTATAGAGAGCGGGGAATTAGAATTCGTATTAAGCTGCTCGAAGAAATTAATAATCAAACAGAATACACAAACCAAATTGATAACCTGATTTCACCCCCGACATCAAACCGTGCACGTCAGGTTAAACAAAATAATCTTGTAACCGAATTTAATTACAGACCTATTGCAAGTGTTGAAACCGGTATGAAATTACAGGTTGGAAGGAGCGAAGATAAGTTTCCGCAAAGACCTACAATTGTAGATCAGAACTCAATAACGTTAAGAGTTAATTTGTCCCTTGCAAATATTGGTCGGCTTCGTATTGAAACAGAAAGAACCGAACTTATTTCTAATTCTGCAGTAACAAATATTCCTTTCGAAATTACACGTGGAAACGTTATAGGAAAGAATTATTTTTGGAGAGTATTTTTCGATTACAAATTAGCAAGTTATGTCCAGACATCATTTAGTTACGATGGACGACTTTATGGTAAGCAAAGAGCTATTCATACTTTACGCGCCGAAGCGCGGGCATATTTCTAAAATAAATTATTAATCAAGGTTTTATGGAAACGAATCACTCATTAATCGAAGCACACATTTTCAGAACTAACCGAAATGATTTGGAGTTTCTTCTTCTAAAAAGAGCAGATAATGAAAGATACCCCGGTATATGGCAGATGGTAACTGGTTCTGTTAACCAAAACGAAAAAGCATTTGCTGCAGCATTAAGAGAAATTAATGAAGAAACCGGTTTAGTGCCCAATAAATTCTGGATTGTTCCAAATGTTAATTCATTTTATTCCCCTGAGAAAGACATTGTAATTATGATCCCTGTTTTCGCAGCACAGGTAAGCGAGAATTCGAAAGTAATTATTTCAAGCGAACACTCAGAATTCCGATGGGTAAAAAAAGATGATGCTAAGAAATTACTTGCGTGGAACGGGCAGCGGACTTCTGTAGATACTATTTATCAATACTTTACTTCGGAAAAGAGTACACTATTTTTTAATGAAATTAAATTAGATTGATCATAAAAAATGAACAGGTTTTATTTATATTAGAAATACAAAATGAGGGAATATTAAGTGGGACTTTTAGTTGTCGGTTCTATCGGTTTAGATGATATCGAAACACCATTTGATAAAATTCAAAATGCACTTGGCGGTTCAACTACTTACATATCATTGGCTGCATCCTATTTTACCGGACCGGTTAGTATTGTAGGTGTAGTAGGTAGCGATTTTAATTACGAACATATTAAAATGCTTGAGAATCATAATGTTGATCTGGAAGGACTCCAAATTGTTGAAGGTGCCAAAACATTCCGTTACGGATGCCGTTATCATTACGATTTGAACGTTCGCGATTCACTCTTTACTCATCTTAACGTATTTGAACACTTCAAACCGGTTATTCCCGCAAGAAATAGAAAAAGTAGTTTTGTTATTCTTGGTAATATTGCCCCATCGCTTCAATTGAATGTTCTTGATCAACTCGAATCACCAAAATTTATTGTTTGTGATACAATGAATTTCTGGATTAATGGTGCAATTGATGATTTATTAAAAGTCTTGAAACGTGTTAACGTGCTTATAATTAACGATTCGGAAGCACGCCTATTAGCAAAGGAACCTAACCTGATTAAAGCCGCACACAAAATTTCTAAAATGGGTCCGGAATATTTGATAATTAAAAAAGGCGAACACGGGGCGTTATTATTTGGCGGTAATACAATCTTTTCGGCTCCGGCTTATCCAATGGAAAATATTTTCGATCCCACTGGCGCTGGTGATGCTTTCGCCGGGGGATTTACGGGATATCTTCATAAGAACCGCGACTTCTCATTCAGCAATCTTAAACGTGCTGTTGTATATGGATCGGTAATGGCTTCGTTCTGCGTCGAAAAATTCAGCACTAAAGGTCTTGAAGACCTAAGCTTCCTGGAAATTCATAACCGGTTTCTGGAGTTTAAGGAATTATCGAGTTTTAGCTGATATGCAACCGATTCGTGCTATAGAGTATAAAGACTATAAGCTTCATATTATTAATCAAACTAAACTTCCTCTTAAATTAGAATATATTGTAACGGATAGTTATGAACGTATTGCCGAATCAATTGAAAGATTAGAAATTCGTGGCGCTCCTGCTATTGGTATTGCTGCCGCTTATGCTTTGGCACTTTCTGTAAAAAATATTTCTGAAGATTCTAATTACAATTTTAACAATGCTTTTAGGCGACTATCAATTACACGTCCTACAGCGGTAAACCTTTTCTATGCGTTAAATGAAATAAAAAAAATATTCGAACAGAATCAGACAGATAGAAATCTATTTGAGATTCTTATAAATAGAGCAGCAGAAATTCATGAAGATGATATTAAGAAGTGCAATTTAATTGCCAAGAACGGATTATCAATTTTTAATAATGCGGTTACTGTTCTTACTCATTGCAATACAGGTGCTTTAGCAACCGGGGGCGACGGTACTGCATTAAATGTAATAAAAAAAGGATTTGAGAAAGGTCTAATTGATTTAGTATATGTTGACGAGACAAGACCTTTACTTCAAGGTTCACGATTAACAGCGTGGGAACTAAACGAATACAATATTCCTTTTAAGATTATTACTGATTCCACTGCTGCTATGCTGATGAAAGAGGGTAAAGTTGGATTGGTTATAACAGGCGCTGACCGAATTGCTGTAAATGGTGATTCAGCAAATAAAATAGGTACATATAATCTTGCTGTTCTTTGTAAACATCATTCAATTCCTTTCTACATTGCTGCACCTACAACAACAATTGATTTAAAATCTCCAACCGGGGATTACATCAAAATAGAAGAGCGGAGTAAGAAAGAAATTCTTGAAATACACGGACATAAAATCACAGCAGATAATTATGATGTTTTCTCTCCGGCTTTTGATATAACTCCAAACTTTCTGATAACAGGAATTATTACAGAAAAATCAGTCTATCATCCACCTTATAATTTCCAAAATGTCTGAATTAATAAAAACAGAAGCAATTGTTTTAAGAAAACTGGATTATGGAGATTCAAGTAGAATCATTCATCTCTTTACAGAGGAATTCGGAAAACTCACTGCCATTGTTAAAGGTGCCCGTTCATCCAGATCGAAATATGGATTAACGTTGGATACAATCAATCATGTTCAGATTATTTTTTATAAGAAGGATACCAGAGACGTTCAATTAATTAAAGAAGCGGATTTAATTAATCACTTTACTGTTGTAAAGGAAAATTTTGAAAGGATACAATTTGCATCCGCAATTCTTGAATTGATCTCAAATTTAACAGCTGAACACGAAGTTCATAAAAAATTGTTTACAGGTACAGTTAAGGCACTTGAGTTAATTAATAATCCCGGGAAAGATCCCAAATTAATTTTTGCCAAATATTTTCTCTTCTTTATACGCGAGATAGGGTATGCAATTTCTTACGACACATGTTCCGTGTGCGGGCGGCTAATTCAATCTGATGAATATGTTGCATTTAATTACGATTCCGGGATAGTATGTAAAGATTGTAAGTCAGACAGATTAGTCCATGTTGAACTTAATAAGGAACTTTTTAATTTATTTCTTTGTCTAAACCACAAAAAAAATGATATTAAGTACGATCAAAAAAGTCTTGATAAAATTATACAGGTTATAGAAAAATTTCTAAAATATAATTTACAGGAATTTAAGGGTCTTAAGTCATTAGAGTTAATTTAAAAATTAGGAGGTACTAATAAATGAGAGGTAAAAACATATTCGGTACAGCTGCATTGGTATTTATCGGAATTGTATTTGGTGCAATTCTGGTATCCGGTTTTGGTTTAGTCCGTCCAGGTTATGCAGACATTCAAATAGGAGCATCTAAACCGCCATTCGAACAAATTGATCAGCAAGCAGAGGCATTTAATAATGCATTCGTTCAGGTTGCAGAAAAAGTTACACCATCCATCGTTCAAATTACGGTGGTTACAAAAGCCAAGAATACATTACCGGAAGGTTTCCATTTCTTCTTTCCGTTTAGAGATGATGTACCACGCGAACAGCAAGGTGGCGGAAGCGGAATTATTATAAGTGATGATGGCTATATACTTACCAACAATCACGTTGTAGAAAACGCTTCCCAGGTACGCGTTTCGCTTCACAACAAAGAACAATACGATGCAACAGTTGTTGGGACAGATCCATTGACGGATTTAGCTGTTATAAAGATCGAAAAAAATAATTTACCAGAAGCTTATTTAGGTGATTCGGATAAAATGAAAGTAGGGCAATGGGTTATGGCAATTGGTAATCCGCTTTCATTAACATCAACAGTTACAGCTGGAATTATAAGTGCAACAGGTAGAAATATAAATATTATTCGCGATGAAAATGGATATGGAATTGAAAATTTTATCCAAACGGATGCAGCAATTAATCCCGGTAATAGCGGTGGTGCATTAGTAGACTTAAATGGTGCGGTTATCGGTGTAAACAGTGCAATTGCAACTGATGGAATGACACAAAGATATATTGGCTATGGATTTGCAATTCCAATTAACCTTGCAAAATCTGTTGCTAATGATCTAATTGCTAATGGAAAAGTAAGCCGTGGTTATATTGGTGTTAGCATTGCAGAAGTAGATGCTTCAACTGCAAAAGCACTTGGTTTGAAAGAACCAAAAGGTGTAATAATTCAAGATGTAGTTAAAGGCGGTGCTGCTGAAAAAGAAGATGTTAAACAGGGCGATGTAATTCTTAAAGTTGATGACCGCGAAGTTAATCAACCAAATCAATTACAGTCCTATGTGGCTTCTAAAAGAGCTGGTTCACAGGTAAGGTTAAAATTATACCGCGACGGCAAAGAAATTGAAAGATATGTTACACTAAAATCCCGTGAAGAAGATGAAAAGAAAACTGTAGCAGCATCTAATAGAAATAGAAATGAAACTAAGAAGGATGTTAAAGAACTTACATTCGATGAACTTGGATTATCGGTTAGAAATATGACAGATGCAGAATTGAAGGATTTCAAAGTTGATAATGGTGTTATAATTACCAATGTTAAAAATTTCGGTAAAGCATACAATCAAAGAATTGCAAGAGGAATGGTTATTACTTCTGCAGATAGACAGGATATTAGTAATGTATCCGAACTACAATCAATTATTGATGGCAAGAAAGGTCAAGCCGTCCTTCTGAGAATTGTTCTGGACAATCAAGGAACATCAAGGTTGGTTGGCGTAGAAATTCCGAAATAAAAGAAATAAAGATATGATTATAAAAAGCGTCCACTATTCGGGCGCTTTTTTTATATTTGCAGGAAAGTAAAAGCGAAATATTTTATGATTGAATTCAAGACTGCCGGCGAATCCCATGGTAAAGGTTTAGTTACAATCGTTTCGGGATTCCCATCGAATCTTAAAATCCTTCCCGGTTATATTAATCAACAATTGAAAAGACGCCAGGCCGGTTACGGGCGTGGACTCCGGATGAAAATTGAATCTGATCAGGTTGAAATAATTTCCGGAATTCGATTTGCAAAAACTATTGGCTCTCCAATCTCTATGATTATATGGAATAAAGATTGGCAAAACTGGAAGGATATTTTAAGTGTTGATGAAAGTAAATATGCTTTTGAAAAGATTTCAATACCCAGACCTGGACATGCGGACTTAGTTGGTTCAATAAAGTATAATTATGATGACATTAGAAACTCAATTGAAAGATCAAGCGCACGGGAAACAGCTACAAGAGTTGCTGCATGCACTGTTGCAAGAAGATTCCTTGAAGAGTTTGGAATTTTTATCGGTAGTTATGTTGAAAGTATTGGCGGCGTAATCGGTAAAAATATTTTAAACCCGTTCGCATCTTCTAAAATAAATATTAAGAAAATATCAGGTGAGGCGGATAAGAGTTCGGTTCGAGTATTAGAAAAAACTCATGAAGAAAAAATTATTAGGAAAATTAAATTCGCTAAGAAAAATGGTGATACACTCGGTGG
>JBBIHP010000014.1:21904-28725 GCA_037446915.1 Ignavibacteria bacterium | reverse complement strand
ATGCCTATAATTATCCGTGCGGCAATGAAACCGATTGCAACATTGATGAATCCGATATCAACTATTGACCTTAACAAATTCAAATCAGTTGAAGCACGCAGAGAGAGAAGTGATTTCGTTGCTGTTCCGGCATGTTCTGTTATTGCTGAATCTATGACGGCATGGGTACTTGCAAAAAGATTTCTTGAAAAATTCGGTGGTGATTCTATTGAAGAAACCCGCGACAACTATAATAATTACATAAACAAAATTTATTCACGACTTAAAAAGAATTTTGCGAAGTAAATTATGCTGATAGTAAAAAGATTTGTATTCAATCCCTTCTTTGAGAATACATATTTAGTATATGATAATGTTAAAATGGAAGCTGCAATTATTGATCCCGGCTGTTATGATGGTAATGAAAGAAATATAATTACAAAATTTATAACTGAAGAAGGACTTCAAATTAAGTACCTTATAAATACTCACTGCCATATCGATCATATTTATGGCAATGCATTCATTAAAGAAAAATACACTCCAATATTCATGGTTCCGGAAGAAGATCTGTTTTTACTCGACTTAATGATTGAACAGGGTAAATCTTATGGAACACCATTAAATCCTTCTCCAAAACCAGTTGAATTGATTAACGAAACAAAAGAAATAAGTATAGGTGAATCGATAGGGAAATTCATTCACGTGCCCGGTCATTCACCCGGTGGTTATTCTCTTTATTTTGAAAATGAAAAGATCTGTTTTACTGGGGATGTGTTATTCAAAGAGAGTATTGGTAGAACTGATTTATGGGGTGGTGATTATAATACTCTTATTAAATCGATACATGAAAAATTATTGATATTGCCAGATGATGTTAAAATATATCCCGGACATGAATCGGAAAGTACAATCGCTTATGAAAAACAAAATAATCAGTTTCTGATTTGAAATGTACCATTTGATTTGACGGGTTTCATTAGATATATTAAAGCGGTATTATAATTTATAAATTGAAGAAGAACTTATAGACTATCATCCGGAATATTATGAAATCAAAATTAGCTTTCATTTTAGTTCTAGTATTTATTTATGTATTACTATTCGAATTTATTCTCCCGTTGAACATGGTTCTACCCAAACCTTCATTGGTGTTTGAGTCGTTCAGTTATATCTGGGCTGATTATAATTTCCTCGAAGCAATAGCAATTACTTCCACATCTGTTTATTTATCTTTATTTGTTGCTTACCTAACAGTAAGCTCATTATCCGGTTTAGTTATTAAACTAGCCATCGAATATCCTTATGCAATAGAAAAACTAAAAGTACTCAGATATTTTCCGGCATTTTTCTTTGCAATCCTTTTTTCTTACTGGTTCGAAAAATCAATTCTTGCCGAATTCCTTTTTGCTTTCATAAGTTCAAGTATTCTTATATCCATTCAAATGATAATTGCTACTAAAAAACATAATAAAGTTTATGTAGATATTGCTTCTAACCTGGGTATTAAAAAGTATAAAATCTATTCGAATGTAATATTTAAAAACATTCAGCCGTATCTGTTCAGCGAACTTATTAGAATTCACTATTACATGTGGGTGCTTGTAATGGTATATGAGTTCATAAACGCGATAAACGGTTTTGGTGGAGTTTATAAATCGGCTCTTATTTACAGAGATTTTGCTGGACTCTTTTCTATCGCAATTCTTATAAGCATTCTTATATTATTTGGCAGCTACATAATTAAAATTATCCATGAAAAATTATTTTACTGGGAAGAATGATAGAAATTAATAACTTATCTAAAATTTATTCTGATCATTACGGTAATAAAATTAAACTCTTCGAAGATGTGTCATTCCAAATTGAAGACGAAAAAATTACTACTGTAATAGCTCCGGTTGGTTCAGGAAAATCATCACTATTAAAAACATTATCCGGTATAGAAAAGCAGAGTATTGGAGATATTAAAAAAGATAGCGACAGTAAAATTATATATATACCATCCGATCCATCTTCATTTCCATGGTTGTCGGTTAGAGAAAATATTCTTTACGGACTTGATAAGGTTAATCAGGATAGGATTAATGCATTAGTTAACTTAGTGGGGCTGGAAGGATATGAAGAACATTACGCTGATAACAAGAGCATTGGATTTCGTTTTAGAATTTCGCTTGCACGTTCATTAGCTCATAATCCCCATTGTATTTGTATTGATGAACCGTTTAACAGGATGGATCAACTCACGAGAATAGAGATCTATCAACTTATCAGAAAAGTGAATAAACAGACAAATCAAACAATATTGCTTGCAACAACAAATATTACGGAAGCGATCTACCTCTCAAATAAGATTTATTTAATGGGAGGAGAACCGGCTAAAATAATTACTGGTTTCAAAATTGATTTACCTTCAGAACAGGATATTTTCAACTTATCTTCAAATGAATTCAATTACTACATTAATGAAGTTGAGAATAATTTTAAGAAAGTCGATTCAAAAAAAGTACTTTTCAAATCAATCTGATTGGCCAATGAAAGAAAAAATAGAAAATCTTGAAAAACTTAGAGAGGAAGCAAAACTCGGCGGCGGTGATTCTAAGATAAAACAGCAGCATGAAAAAGGTAAGCTAACAGCCCGTGAAAGAATTTTACTTCTTGTTGATGAAGGTAGTTTTCAGGAGATTGATTTATTTGTTAAACATCGTTCAAATGATTTCGGACTTGATAAACAAAGAATTGCCGGCGATGGGGTAATAACTGGATTTGCAAAAATTGATGGAAGACAGGTTGCACTTTTTAGCCAGGATTTTACAGTATTTGGCGGATCTCTTTCAGAAACGCATGCTGAAAAAATCTGTAAGATTATGGATATGGCAATGAAAATTGGAATTCCTGTAATTGGTTTAAATGATTCCGGCGGTGCTCGAATTCAGGAAGGTGTTGTAAGTCTTGGCGGTTATGCTGAAATATTTTTGAGAAACACACTAGCATCCGGAGTTATTCCGCAAATTTCTGCCATCCTTGGTCCATGTGCTGGTGGAGCTGTCTATTCACCAGCAATTACAGATTTTATTTTTATGGTTAAGAATACAAGTCACATGTTTGTTACAGGTCCAAATGTTGTTAAAACTGTTACACACGAAGAAGTGACTTTTGAAGATTTAGGTGGTGCTGATACTCATTCTGTTAAAAGTGGTGTTGCACATTTTGCATTTGATAGTGAAGTTGAAGTTCTACTTAATATCCGTAGACTTTTTAGTTTCATTTCGCTCAACTGGAAGGATTTACCTCCTGAGAAGGAATTCGATTTTAATAACGATTTTATTGTGCCGGTTTTAGATACGATTATTCCGGAAAATCCTAATAAACCCTACGATATGAAAGTGATAATTCATCAACTTGTTGATGAAGGAGAATTCCTTGAAGTCCACTCTAATTATGCCCAGAACATTATTGTCGGTTTTGGACGTGTTGGAGGTTTATCAGTGGGAATTATTGCAAATCAGCCATCTGTATTAGCTGGAGTGCTTGATATTAATGCTTCGGTAAAAGGTGCAAGATTTATAAGATTCTGCGATGCATTTAATATTCCGTTGCTAGTTCTTGAAGATGTACCCGGCTTCTTACCCGGAACTGAACAGGAATGGAATGGAATTATCAGGCATGGATCTAAATTACTCTTTGCATTTTGCGAAGCAACTGTACCAAAGATAACTGTAATAACACGTAAAGCATACGGAGGTGCTTACGATGTTATGAATTCCAAACACATTAGAGGTGATTTTAATTTTGCATGGCCAAGTGCAGAAATTGCTGTTATGGGTCCAAAGGGAGCTGTAGAAATAATATTTAAAAAAGAAATCTCCGGGGCTAATGACCCAGCTAAAAAATTAGATAGCTTACTATCGGAATATATAACCAAATTTGCAAATCCATATATTGCTGCTGAACGTGGATATATTGATGAAGTAATTATTCCAAGAGAGACACGCCAAAGGTTGATAACCTCTTTTCAGCTTTTAAAAACCAAAGTTGATTCAAATCCTAAGAAGAAACATTGCAACCTTCCTTTATAGTTATTTAGAAGCTAACTTATTTAATAACATAGGGTAAACACAATTATATAATATTAAGCTTGACAAAAAAGTTATAAGAGGTTAAATTGCAAACGAAATTCAAACAAATGGAGTGCGCGTGAGAAAAGTTCTTCTAATCATATTTTTCATCTTTTTAATCATCTCTTTTAATGCTTGCAGCACTTTTAATTCTACAACCCGAACCTCTAAAAACTTAAGAACCGATACAACAAAGGTATCAATAACATCTATTGTAAATGAAATGCTTGAAAATGCAAGACGGGATTATGTTAATGCTTTGTATAAACAGAAGTTGGGTTTTAGAGCCGAAGCTCTCAGTTTTTATGAATCAGCTCTATCTACTATTAATAAGCTAAGTTATTATCCTAACGTAGAAGAAAATGAAGTATTTATTGAACTCGAAAATTCGATTGTTGAGGACTATAAGTCATATGTAGAAAGTATGGATGAATTACCCGAGAACGTATCAATAAGTGCATTAGAGGAGTGGATGAATAAAAGAATTCCTGATTTTGATATAGAAGAAGATTCTGTAATTGTTAACAAAGATGATAACAAAAGTATAACTGTGATAGTTGGAGATTTTCCTTTAGAAGTAAATAGACATGTTGAACAATACTTAGAATATTTTACAGGACGGGGTAGCAAGTATATAGAACTATGGCTTTCTAGATCTGGTAAATATTTCCCAATGATGGCAAAGATATTTGCTGAAGAAAAAGTACCTCAACAATTAATTTTTCTAAGTATGGTAGAAAGTGGATTAAATCCTACTGCTCGTTCCTGGGCAAAAGCTGTTGGTATATGGCAATTTATTAAAGGTACTGCGAGAATTTATGACCTTGATATAAATGTTCATATTGATGAAAGACGAAATCCTGAAAAAGCAACCTACTCTGCTGCTCGTCATTTGAGGGATCTATATTATTCATTAGGTGATTGGTATCTTGCACTTGCTGCATATAATAGTGGAGAAGGTAGAGTTCGTAAAGCAATGAGAAGAGCCGGCTCAAGTAACTTCTGGGAAATCCGTCCTTATCTTCCCAGGGAAACAAGAAATTATGTACCACAATATATTGCTGTTACTCTAATTGCAAGCCAACCGGAAAAATATGGCTTCACTAATATTCAATATGAAAAACCTCATGATTATTCAATTCATAAAATTAATGAAGCTATCGATTTGAATGTCCTTGCTAAATGTGCTGGTATCAGTACTGATTTATTAAGAGAAATGAATTCTGAACTTACTCAAAATTCAACTCCACCTAATTACAATGGTGGTTATCCGCTTAAAGTTCCAACTAAAGCTTATGAAGCTTTTGTAGAAAATATTAAGAACCTACCTGCTGATGCAAAGCTGCAATATGTTATACATACAGTTGATCGTGGCGAAACAATTTCTCAAATTGCATCAAAATATAATGTCAGTATCAATGAACTAGCTAACTACAATAAAATATCAATAAAAAAGAAATTAGCTACAGGTACAGAATTAAGGATTCCAGCTTCATTTGTAAATTTAGATGATCTTGCAATTAACACTGATATTCTTCCAGCCATTGAAGATGAAATAAATAGCCTCGATGGAAGTCCATCTTATAAACTTCAGATTACTACTAGCGAAGATTCTGATAAATTTTTGAAGTTATATCAAGGAATGATGACTGACTCAGTTGAAGTTATTATCCCGGAAGGTAAAACTGCTGTTAAGTATACTGTAAAAAGTAAGGATAATCTGGTGGACATCGCAGATTTGTTCAATGTTAGAGTTTCCGATTTAAGAAACTGGAATAATTTACCTTACACTTCAAGAGTTAAAGTGGGACAGGAGATTACTATTTACATCCCCGAAGAGAAAGCTGATTATTATTCTAAAATTAATAGCTTAAGTGAAGGAGAGAAGAACCAAATTCTATTTGTTAATTCCGGAGATACCTGGGTTGAGCATAGAATAAGAAATGGAGAAACTTTATCAGCAATTGCTTCTAAGTATGGAGTTACTGTAAACCAGATTAAGGAATGGAATAACTTATCCAGTAATAATATTTATATGGGCAGGAAATTAGTTATTTATACTGGAGATCCTAAGAACATTGCAAGCAGTAAATCAAATAAAAATAATTTAATCACAGGTAACACAACAAGATATAAAGTTCGTAAAGGCGATACGATTAGTGAGATTGCAAGAAAATTTAGTATTAGTGAATTTTCTTTGAGAAAATGGAATAATCTTACTTCTAATAAAATAGTTGTCAATCAGGAACTTACGATACATGGCAAAGATGATGTAAAATCCTTTGGTGATAATACCACTCCTAAAAATTCGAACGTTATTAACTATACAATTAAACCAAATGATGTGTTGGGAAAAATTGCTGAGGATTTTAATGTAAGTGTTGCTGATCTAAAGAATTGGAATAATCTTAAAAATAATAATATAGTTGCAGGAAATAATTTAATAATTTATTCTGATTCAAAACCCTCTTCATCAAATAAAAGTGTTACGGATACGAAGCAGAATTCAAAAAAAAGCAATTTGCATATAGTTCAAGGAGGCGAGTCCTTGTGGACTATTGCAAAATTTTATAAAGTTGTAGTAGCAGATCTTATGGCTTGGAATAATTTAACATCAGATAGAGTTAAAGTAGGTCAGAAATTAAAAATACTAACTAATTAAAAAGTTCTTTCTTTAATTTGTAAAAAGTCGTTAGGGGTGCCGGCATATTAAATGCGGCTGAG
>JBBIHP010000014.1:0-21889 GCA_037446915.1 Ignavibacteria bacterium | reverse complement strand
TGATCTGGGTAATGCCAGCGTAGGAAAACGGTTGGAGAAAAATTAAGTGAGCCGTTTTCCAAACGGCTTTTTTATTTCTCATAAAATTCCGGTTTAACCGGAGGAGGAGTAAAATGAAAAACTTAATTGTTCTTCTATTCTTATTGTATTCCATTTCCTTTGCGCAATTAATTTCTGTTGATGGAAAAATTCTGAATTCATCAACAAGAGAATCGATTCCATTTGCCAATATTATTGTTGTTGGTAAAGGAATTGGTACCGCTGCTGATGCAAATGGTAATTTTGTTCTGAAATGCGAATTTAACAAAGGTGATATTCTTCGAATATCACATATCGCTTACGAAACTAAAGAAATTCCTGTCGATTATTTAATCACAAAATCAAAAGAAATATTTCTCGATAGTAAGATTATTACAAGTCAAACCATTCTTGTAAAAGCCACAATTGCCAGAGAAGGTATTACGCCAATCAGCTTTACTAAGCTTAATAGAAAAGAATTAATATCAGCATATACTACCCAGGATATTCCCGAAATATTGAGTTACTTGCCTTCTACAACTTTTTATTCAGAGAATGGAAATGGGATTGGTTATAACTATCTGAGTATCCGTGGTTTTGACCAGCGGAGAATATCTGTTTCCATAAATGGAATACCCCAAAATGATCCGGAAGACCATAATTTATATTGGCATAATTTTACTGATCTAACTGAAAGTACAGAATTAATCCAGGTTCAAAGAGGTGCCGGTTCTGGAATTACAGGTTATCCGGCTATTGGTGGTGCAATTAATATTATAACATCAGCATTTTCTGATAAGCCGAGATTTGAATTATCGTCTTCTATTGGCGGTTACAATACAAGAAAATATAGTGCTTCGTTTTCAAGTGGATTGATTAATCAGAAATATTCTTTCTATGCAAAACTTTCCCAAACATTAAGTAGCGGTTATCGCAACAATAGCTGGGTCGATTTTAAGTCCTACTATCTTTCTGCCGTTCGATATGATGAAAACATTACAACACAAATTAACATCTTTGGCGGTCCGGTTGCAGATGGGCTCTCTTATAACGGATTACCCAAGTTTGCAATAAAAAATAAAAATCTTCGCAAAGATAATTTATCCTACTGGGAGGCAAATAATAACGATTATACATATAAAGTTGAAAGACGACCTGATGAGATTGAAAATTTCTCTCAACCACATTTCGAATTACTAAATGAATTTAGAATAAATGATAATCTTATTTTTAATTCTGCTCTTTTCGCCGTCTTAGGAAATGGTTTTTTTGATTACGACGGTTCATGGGGAGATACAACTTATTTTAGAATAACGTCTGCAAATGGTTTTAAACCACTTCAGAATCCGGGAAATGTTTTAATACGTGCTATGGTAGAGAACAAGCAATGGGGATGGATACCAAGGCTTAGTATTAAGCATCCTTCAGGTGAATTAATTGTTGGAGGTGAATTAAGATTCCACAATTCTGTTCATTGGGGAAGTCTTAATTACGGTGAAAATTTACCCGCCGGTATTACAAAAGATTATCGCTACTACTATTACGAAGGTGCAAAAGATATCTTCAATATTTTTATAAACGAAAATTATAAGCTTAACGACTATGTAAATATACTTGCGGAGGTTCAATTCGCTTATCATAATTATAAATTGAGAAATGAAAGATATCTTAATAATGAATTTGAGATTGGTAATTTATTTTTTAATCCAAGAATTGGAATTAACTATAAGTACAATGATAGAATCAATTTTTACTTTTCATATGCTAATGTTTCGCGGGAGCCAAATTTAAAAAACTACTATGATGCGGCTGAATCCAGTGATGGAGTAATCCCGCAATTTGAATTAGATAAAAACGGTAATTATGATTTCTCGAAACCATTAGTAAAGCCTGAAAGAATGAACGGTTTTGAACTCGGAACGAATTATTCATTTAATAACATTGCATCATCATTTAATTTTTTCTATATGCTATTTAATGACGAAATTGTTAAGAAAGGTCAGGTGGACCGTTTCGGGCAACCTGTAACTGGTAATATGGATAGAACAATTCATTATGGAATTGAAGGAACATTAAATTACAAACTAAATCAATCATTGGAATTTGTTCTTAACGGTTCATTAAGTAAAAATTATATTAGTAGCGGATCAACATTTATTAATTATAGAGACTCACAATCAGGAATTAAAAGAACTACTCAACTTAATCTTGCGGGTAACAGGATAAGCGGATTTCCTGATGTAACATTTAATGCAATAATAAAATACAATTATGACGGAGTTTATTCACAAATAGCAATTAAGTATGTAGGAGATTTCTTTACTGATAATTACGATAAAAAACTTTCATCATATGCTCAAAAATATCCGGGCTTAATTGATTATACAGATAATAAGCTGGATGCCTATTTTGTTGTAAACATTTATTCCTCATATGAGTTTGAACTGGAGTCTTATTTTAATAGTCTTAAACTCTTTTTCCAGGTAAATAATTTATTAAATAATCTGTATGCCTCATACGGTATTGGTAAAGAGTACTTTCCGGCTGCAGAGAGGAATATTTTAATCGGGATGAAAGTCGGCTTATGAAAAAGTGTATTATACTTGCAAATGGTCAACCACCTAAAAAATCAATTATTAATTTCTTGATAGGTAAGGGCTACTCAACTTTAATTTGCGCAGATGGCGGGGCAAATACAGCTATGAAACTTAAGTTGATACCCGATTTTATTATCGGCGATCTCGATTCAATTAATCCTGGTGTGTTGAATTATTACAAAAACAAATCGACTGTAATAAAAATTACACGGCAGAATGACACAGACGTTGAAAAATGCTTGAAGTATGCAATCAAGAATAAATTTAAGGATGCAGTATTATTGGGTGCTACCGGCGACCGGCTCGATCACTCATTCTGTAATTTAGGAATTGTTCTTAAGTTCTCTAAAGAGATAACGGTTTCAGTAGTTCATCAAAAATCCATACTACGTGCTTATAGTGGTAATGTTGCATTAAATACCGTGCATGGCGAGGTAATTTCCTTATATGGTATTAAAAGTCAAACACGGGTATCATCAAGCGGACTTAAATATAAGTTGAACAATATTGCACTACCATTTGGAGAAAAGGAAAGTACAAGTAATATTGCTTTAAGTAAAAAAGTTGAATTGAAAATTACTAATGGAAATATTTTTGTTGTTAGAGACTTTGAACTAATGAAAAAACATGATTTCATTTAGCACACTTGATATAATTATAATAATTCTATTTTTCTTAGCTCTGGTAATAATCGGCTTATTACCGGGATTTCTGAAAAAGGTTAGCGGCAAGGAAGAGTATCTTCTACATGGCAGAAAAGTAGGGTTAATTCTTTTTATTCTCACCAATGTATCAACATGGTATGGCGGCATACTCGGAGTTGGAGAATTTACTTACCGAAATGGATTGTTTAGCTGGATAACACAAGGATTACCTTATTACATATTTGCAATAATATTTGCTTTCTTATTTGCACCAAAAATCAGAAATGCTTCACTTTATACTATACCTGACAAGCTTCAATTAGTCTATGGAAAAAGAGTTGGTGTAATTACGTCGTTGTTAATATTTATTTTAGTTTCGCCGGCTCCATACATACTAATGGTTGGTAGCTTAATTAATTTAATTTTTGGTTTGGACCTAATTCTATCAGTAATAGTTGCCACACTTCTTTCTTCAATTTATTTGATAAAAGGGGGATATAAAAGTGATCTTTATACAGATGTCCTACAGTTTTTTATTATGTTTATCGGGTTTGCAATCATAGTATTTTTTTCATTTAAGAATATTGGCGGTATAGATTATTTATACAAATCCCTTCCTGAAACTCATCTCAGTATTACGAGCGGAGTTTCACCGTTTTACTTGATAGTATGGTTTTTAATAGCACTATGGACTTTTGCAGATCCGGGTTTCCATCAGCGATGCTATGCAGCAAAAAACGGTAATACTGCAAAGTGGGGAATTATTATTTCTGTTTTCTTCTGGTTTCTATTCGATCTGTTAACCACAACAACCGGATTATTTGCACGCTCGGTTCTGCCAAATTTGGAAAACCCTGTTTTCTCCTTTCCGATTTTTGCCGAAAAAGTATTAGGCAGCGGTTTGAAGGGAATATTTTATGCTGCTTTGTTTGCTACAATAATTTCTACATCCAATAGTTTTTTATTTATTAGCGGCACTACTTTTGGAAATGATTTGTTGCCTAAATTATTCTATAAAAATATTTCGGAAAAAAATGTGGTTTTCTATGTTAAAGTAGGAATTATAATCTCAGGAATAATTGCTATTATTCTTTCTACTGCTATTCAATCTGTAATTGATTTATGGTATCTCATAGGTAGTTTCTGCATACCCGGGATTATTCTACTAATATTTGGTGCATACTTCGAGAAATTAAGGGTCTCAAATAAAATAGCATTAATCGAGCTAATCGTAGGGTCATCCACGAGTGTAGTATGGCATTTTATAAGATTGAAATTCTCTTCAGGTTTTGTTACAATGATTGAACCGATGATAATCGGTCTATCATTCGCCGGAATTATTCACGTTATAGGATTGATAATGAAAAGAGAGGTCATCGAACGATAACCTCTCAAAAATAATTATGGTAATAAAATTCCAACAGCAATTACTGTTGTCCACAATCCTCGTTTATCTCCCTGGGCAGATTGTGTTACATTAAAACTTCTTACAATTTTACCGGACATTTTATAAACCTGCTCTCTTTCATTCCATGCTCTTTCAGCATCAAATTCAACACCAAGCGTAGTTGCAAGCATAGTTGCAGCAAGATCTTCAGCATAATCTCCAGCAACTTTTTCTGTTTCACCATAAGGATGATGCTCAGAAAGGTAACCATACATAGTTTTGTTTGCTGGTATTGCCACACCAAGTGATGAAGCAATTAACCTATTTGGCTCGTTTGTTGCATTACGGGCCATTACGCAATGTGTAATCTGACCCGGTTTTAACAATTTTAATCCCTGGCTTCTGGAAATGACTTTTGCACCGACCGGAAAGATACTGCTAACAGAAACTAAATTGCAGATTTCAATTCCCGCGCTACGAAGTGCTAATTCGAATGATGCAAGATATTCTTTATGTTTACCTACTCCTTTTGTAAAAAAGATTTTTGTTGGAACGTACAATTTTCGTTTCCTCCATGTTTATGAACAAAGTAATTTAATAAAATTCCGTTTACCTACTTTTAGTATTTTTTCTGTTTCAAATGTAATGTCTTGAGTAATATCGCTTATTTTTTCGCCATCAATTGTTACACCGCCTTGCTGAATAAGACGTCTTGCTTCAGCTTTAGAAGGAGCAAACCCAACTTGAACAATTAAATCAAGTACATTCAACTTACTCTCTTCAATTTTTATTTCAGGAATTGTATCGGGTAATCCTTTCTTGATGAATATTGTGTCGAATTCATTCTCAGCAGCAATTGCATCTTCTTCTGAATGATACATCGCAACCAAGGTTCTTGCTAATTTTCTTTTAAGATCTCTCGGGTTAACTGATTTATCTGTAAGTAATTGACTAATATTAACTAATTCATAATTATCTATATTAGTCGTCAGTTCGAAGTATGAGTAAATCAATTCATCGGCAATGGATAAAGTTTTACCGTAAATATCTTTTGGCGATTCATTAATACCGATATAGTTATCCAGGGATTTACTCATTTTTTCAACACCATCTGTCCCGACTAATAAGGGCATTGTTAATATTACCTGGGGGCTTACTCCAAACTCGCGTTGAATATCTCTACCTACTAATAAATTAAATTTCTGGTCGGTTCCGCCTAATTCTACATCACTATTTATAGCAACCGAATCCATAGCTTGAGCAAGCGGATAAAGAATTTCGTGGATAAGAATTGGTATTCCACCCTTATAACGTTTGGTAAAATCATCCCTTTCAAGCATTCTGGCAACTGTGTATTTGGATGCAAGCTTAATTACATCTTCGAAAGACATTTTACCAAGCCATTCGGAATTATATACGATACGCGTTTTTCCTTTATGAAGAATTTTAGAGGCTTGTTCAAAATAGGATTTACCGTTTTCACGAGCTTCTTCAAATGATAATGGCGGACGCGAAGAATTTCTACCGGAAGGATCTCCAATCATTCCTGTGAAATCACCAACGATTAATATGGCATCGTGCCCTAAATCTTGAAATTGTGCCAGCTTACGTAAAACTACAGAATGACCAAGATGCAAATCCGGTCTGGTTGGATCGCAACCTAATTTTATTTTAAGTGGAGAACTTTCTTTGTAAGATTTTTCAAGTTTTTGAACTAATTCATCTTCGGGGATTATTTCGAATGCACCGCGCTTAATGAGATCCATCTGCTCATTAACAGGGGGGAAGATTGGTTTTTTATTCAATAGATTACTCCGATTATTATTTCAGCCTCCGCTGAAGTTCACGTGATATTTCCCTTTTGGCAATATCTTCTCTCTTATCGTATTTTTTCTTACCGGTTGCTAATGCTATCTCAACTTTCACTTTACCGTTTTTAAAGTACATTCTCAATGGAATTAGAGTATTACCTTTTTCTAATGTTCCTTTAATCAACTTCCTAATTTCATTCCGGTTTAAAAGTAATTTTCGCTTTCTAACCGGATCGTGGTTATTAATACTTGCCTGATCATATACTGCTATATTAGTATTGTATAACCAGATTTCACCATTTTCTACCACAGCATAACTATCTACAAGCGAAACTTTACTTTGTCTTGCAGATTTAACTTCAGGACCGACCAGAACAATCCCGGCTTCGAATCTTTGCATTATAAAATATTCGTGCTGGGCTTTTCTATTTACAGTAATGTTCTTTTCTAATGTACTATCTGTCATAATTTCAAAAAAGGCGGACAAAATTTATTTTTATTGTCAAATAAATGCAAGAATTTATCCGATTCCAAATAATTTTATTAATTTTTTTTAGATCGGGCAAGAATTTTTTTCAATCAAAACTTTCACTAAATTTTGTTTGATTATTGATAGGAATATATGGCAGAAAAACATTTCTACGAACAGAAGGAGTTTACAGAAAAATATCTTTTACCTTACTTTCGAAGTTATATTCCAAACTTTCACAAACTGAATGTTCTGGAAATTGGTTGTGCAGAAGGGGGCTTGCTGGATATTCTTGGATCAATAGGAATTGATGCCCTCGGAATTGAACTAAGTCCCGAAAGAATTCAAATATCCCTTGATAAAAATCCTAACTTAAAAATAATCCAGGGTGATATAACTGATGAAAATCTTCCGACCAGAATCGGTAAAGAATTTGATTTTATTATTATGAGAGAAGTAATTGAACATGTTAACAACAAATATGCTGCCTTCGATAACATAGACCGTTTATTAAAACCGGGAGGTTATTTGTATATATCCTTTCCGCCAAAATATTCTCCGTTTGCAGGACACCAGCAGATTGCTAAAAGTTTTTTGAAATATTTACCATATATTCATTTATTACCAACAAACATCTTAAAAAAAATAGCAAAACATCTTTCCGAAAATGAAAATTATGTTGATGAAATTAAACTTCACTTTAGTACTGGGATGGTAATTAATAAATTTGAGAATCATTGTCTGATCAAAAATTTTATCCCGGTTAAAAAGGAGCTTTTTTTCTTCAGACCTATTTATGGCTACCGGTATGGTATTCCTAAAATAAAATTTCCTGATCTACCTTTAGTAAAAGAAATATTTACATTTGGTTATGAGGTTTTATTACGTAAAAGCAGCTAATTAATTAATCATTTTGTAAAACGATAGAATTTTTGCGAGGTTAAAATGTTAGAGATGCAAAAGAAACTTTCAAAACCGTTCTATGCTCTTCTTAGTTTACCGGCAACAGCAATGGGATTTGCTCTCTCAATCCAAATAGCAGCATTAAGCTGGCTAATGCGAACCAAGTTTAATTTAGATCTTCACGAGATTGGATTTGTATGGGCAGCCGGACCTCTGGCTGGCATAATTGGGCAACCCATTGTCGGTCTGATAAGTGATAATGTCTGGTTCTGGGGTGGAAGGAGACATCCGTTTATTCTAATTGGCGGTACCCTTGCAGCATTAATGCTTTTTGCACTCCCTAATATTGGAGTTATAAGCGACTTCTTCGGATTCTCCAACATCATAATTGTTGCCGTCTTTGTTGCTTTAACCTTAGACCTTGCAATTAATATTAGCTTTAATCCAACAAGATCGCTAATTGCAGATGTAACACCTGATGGAGTTCCAAGAACAAAAGGTTATACATGGATGCAAACTATCTCCGGTTCCTTTGGAGTTCTTGCTTATGCAATCGGTGCAATTTTCGGTAATTTTTTTCTAATCTATTTCGGAGTAATTCTTGTTCTGGCATTTTCTATTATTCCAATGTTTTTTATTAAAGAATCTAGATCTCTTCAAAAGGAACAAACTGAAGAAAATCTTACAAGTTCAACAACAGATTGGAACCAATTCTTAAAATTACTTTTTGCGCATTCATTTTCATGGATTGGCGTTCAGACAATGTTTGTTTATATGATCGGTTATGTTGAACAGAAATTGAATCCCGCTTCAAACGACGAAACAGGTCAGATACTTTCAATATCATTCTTAATCTTAAATGCGGTTGGTGCATTGTTACCAGCTTTCGTCCTTGAACCGATAACAGAAAAAATAGGTAGAGTTAAGACTCACCTTTCTGCAGTTGCAGTAATGTCACTCGGTTATTTTGGAATAGTATTTTTCGGTACTTCAGCAATTAATGTCTGGATACTAATGGCCGTATGTGGAATTGGCTGGGCTGCAATTGTTAGTTTACCATTTGCAATTATGTCGGAAAAGGTTAATAAATCCAAAATGGGTTTGTTCATGGGAATCTTTAATCTTTCGGTAGTTTTACCTCAACTATTAGTCAGTCTGGTTCTCGGAACATTTATTCAAAATGCAGCAGATAAAAATATTATATTTATTATAAGTGGAACTACTCTACTTATTTCTTCTGTTTTATGGTTAATGGTAAAAGATTCACCAGCTTCTGTCTCAAAGGATATAAAAATAAAATCAGGTAATTAGAGGTTAAGGAATATGATGAAAAAGAAATTGCTCATATTATTATTTTTGATTTCACTGCCAATAAGTGCACAATTTGAAGTTGAGTTTAATGAAGTAAATGGGGAACTGACTAAAAGTGATAAGTACAAGGAAGGGTTCGGAAGATACGACGGTTATAATATACCTTTATATTCCGGCGAAGGTGTAAACTTTGTTGTTTATTCCGAAAAGTTTGAGCCAAGGATTGTTTTTGTTTCTCCAGATGGAAATGTTTATAAGCAAAGTGTTGGCAATGGCAATATTGCATCATTAATTACAACCGTTCCGGAAGAAGGCGAGTGGGTATTATTCATTGTTGGTGATCAAAACTCACTTGGTAAATATACATTTCAATATGCTTTTGCGTCATCAAATTCTCTTACATTGCCCGCTGAATCTGATTTTTGTTCTACACTGAATTTCGTTATTGCTCATGCAAAAGCATATTTTCTTCTTTTTGAAAATCCGGTTGATTCGAAACAATCATTTGTAAAACTTAATAATGCTAAGGATGCTTTTATAGATGATTCCGATGCATCTTACAATGCCGTTTACCTGGAAACAGATAACCTTAAAGAAGCCGAACAATTATATAAGAAACTCTCCGATGATATTACCAAATGTATCGATAATAGCTGGTCGAGTGCATCTTCTAATTGGCAAAAGGTTGATGATTATAAAATAATGAGCACAAAATATTCAGAGAAAATAAAAGAGAAGGAAAGATTTATTAAAGTAATACTCCTTGATTTAAGAGGTTCGAAACAGAAATTCATGAATGATTATATTGTTCAAGTAATTATAAATAGGAATCAGTAAAAGAGCCGATTCACAGGCTCTTCTACAATAATTCAGCTAATCTTCATCTTTTACAAACATCACAAAAATTCCGGCAACAATCATAGATAATCCTCCAAGTAGAAGTGCATATATGGCTTCGTTACCAAATAAGTTACGAACAAAAAATCCCAGTATTGCTGCCGCAGTAATTTGAGGGATAACTATAAAAAAGTTAAATATACCCATGTAGACTCCCATCTTATTTGATGGAAGTGAACCTGTAAGTATTGCATACGGCATTGCAAGTATAGATGCCCACGCTAATCCAATTCCTAATTCAGATATAAGTAGTACTTGAGGATCCTTAATCACATAAAATGAAGCGAGACTTATACCACCAATAACCAGACTTAACATGTGTACAAATTTTCTACTTGTCTTTTTTGCAATCCACATAATTGCAAAAGCCATAACTGCGGCAAATCCATTATAGACGGCCATTAAAATTCCAACCCAGTTTGCTCCTTCGTTATATAGCTCCGATGCATTATCAGTAGCACCATAAATATGATGTGTTACTGCCGGTGTTGTGTAAATCCACATTGCAAATAAAGCAAACCAGGAAAAAAACTGTACAAAAGAAAGTTGAACCATTGTTTTGGGCATCTTATACAAATCATTAATAACCTCAACAAATCCGATCTGCTTTTTCTCCTTTGTAAGTAATCCGGAAAGAATTTGTAGTAATCCGAATAGACTTATACCGCCGAATAAAACAATCAAACCCAAATCGATATAAATTAAAAAATGAAATAAAGAGAAAAGAAGTAATCCGGCAACAAACCATACTAAACCGTTTCTGTAAAGGATGTTCTTGCTGATTGGATTATCCTCGTATTCATGAAGTGACGCATTATTTGATTTTTTTTCGGATTCATTGAAAGCTTTTAACTCTTCAGGAGAATATTCTTTAGAACTGAATACAGTCCAAACAACAGCCAGTAGAAAAACGACTCCACCTATATAAAAAGAGTATTTAACAGATGCCGGAATTTCACCTTCGGGGGCAGTATTTGAAATTCCAAGCCAGTTAGTCATTATATATGGTAATGCCGATGCAATAATGGCACCGGTGCCAATAAAGAAACTCTGCATAGAAAATCCAACCGTTCTTTGTTCTGAAGGAAGCATATCGCCTACAAACGCTCTGAACGGTTCCATGGAAATATTGATTGATGCATCAAGTATCCACAACATTCCGGCAGCAAACCAGAGATAAGGTGAATTTGGCATTATAAGAAGTGCGGCAGATGCAAGTATTGCACCTACAAGGAAATAAGGACGTCTTCTGCCAAGCCGGTTCCATGTCTTATCGCTCATGTGACCGATTATTGGCTGGACAATTAAACCAGTTACTGGCGCTGCAATCCAGAGTATTGGTATCTTATCGATCTCTGCACCAAGTGTTTCAAAAATCCTGCTAACATTTGCATTTTGAAGCGCAAATCCGAATTGAATTCCTAAAAATCCGAAACTCATGTTCCATATTTGCCAAAAACTTAATCTTGGTTTAGACATTTTTATTTCCCGTTAGGATGTTAGAATTTTGTGTGTCAATTTATTTCAAATGATTGGCAGATTCAATAAATATTTTTTTAATGATTAAGAACCAATAAGATTCTAAGCCGGAAAATTTATATTTTGTTATAGCATTTCAAAAAAATCCGAATTATGAAGAACGATACAATAAAAAGGAAACAAGACCATATCAATTTGTGCCTTAATGGTGATGTTACGTTTAAACAAAAAACCAACGGTTTCGAGTACTATGACTTTGAACATTACGCCATTACAGAAGTTGATTTAGATAAGATTAACCTTACTACTTCGTTCTTTAAAAAGAAAATTGCTTACCCATTTTTAATCTCATGTATGACCGGCGGAACATCTGAAGCGGAAAAGCTGAATGAAAAATTAGCAATTGCGGCAAATCATCTTAACATTCCTATAGGAGTAGGTAGCCAGAGACAGGCATTAGAAGATAAATCATTTCATAATTCCTATAAGGTGGTTCGTAAGAATGCCGGTAATGTTCCCGTCCTGGGTAATCTTGGTGCTGCTGAAATTGTTAAATCAAGAAATGCAATTAATGATGTAAAAAAACTTATTGATTTAATTGAAGCCGATGCGTTTGTTATACATATTAATCCGCTTCAGGAATTACTTCAAATGGAAGGTGATCCTCACTTTAGCGGGCTTCTAAAAAGCGTAGAACGGCTAACATCAAAAATAAAAATTCCTTTTATTGCAAAAGAAGTTGGATCAGGAATTTCTAAAGTATGTGCCAAAGAATTGTTAAATGCCGGTATTAAAGGTATTGACGTTGCGGGTTCGGGAGGAACAAGCTGGGCTTCTGTTGAATTACTGAGGAATAATTCGGACGAAAATTATTTCCGTGAATGGGGGCTTCCAACGTCGTATTGCTTAAGAACTATTAACCACTTAAAAAAGAATTATAAATTCATGCTCATTTCATCAGGAGGAATCAATAACTTTGATGAGATTGCAAAATCACTTTTGCTTGGTGCAGATATAGTTGGTTCTGCAAGAAAAATTTTGCTCGAAGTGAATTCTAAAGGTGTAGATGGTGTTATACATTTAGTTACAAGCTGGTTTGAATCAATTAAAAAAATAATGTTTTTAACCGGTTCAAAGGATTTACAAAGTTTCAAGAAGAAAAAATTGATCAGAAAATCGGAGCTCTTTTGAAACCCGACCAAATTTATACACAAGAATTAAAGAAAATCGAATCGAAATTAGCTGCCTACTTTAAAGGTAAGAACCCCAAATCATTATATGAGCCAAGTAAATATGTTCTTGAAGGTGGAGGAAAAAGGATTAGACCGTTTCTTGTCCTCGCTTCTGCTAAATCGGTTGGAGGTTCCTTTGCACAAGTTTACAATGCTGCTTTAGCAGTAGAATTACTTCATAATTTTACACTCGTTCATGATGACATAATGGACAATTCAGATTTGAGAAGGGGAAGACCGACGCTTCACATTAAGTATGATCCAAATACAGCAATTCTTGCCGGTGATATACTTGTTACCTTATCTTACGAAAGTCTCTTAAAAGATTGTAAAGAAAATGCAGCAAAGATTTTACAAACATTTACACATGGAATTATAGAAGTGTGCGAAGGGCAAAGTCTTGATAAAGAGTTTGAATTGCGAAGCGATGTTACAATTAATGAATACAAGGAAATGATTTATAAAAAGACTGCTGCATTAGCGGTTATGTGTTGTTCAATTGGTGCACAGATTGCAGGAGCTGACAAAAAACAGCTTAAGGCGGCAGAAAATTTTGGGAAATATCTCGGTATGGCGTTTCAAATTCAGGATGACCTGTTGGATATAATCGGGGAAGAAGATAAATTCGGTAAAAAAATTGGAAGCGATCTTGTTGAAGGGAAAAAAACCTTTTTATTTATCAGAGCTCTTGAGAAGGCAAAAGGAAATGATTATAAATTTTTGATGAAGATCATTAAAAATAAAGGAATTAAAATCTCAGAGGTCGATTCCTATAAAAAACTTTATTACCGTCTTAATGTAATTGATGATGCAAAAAAAGAAATTCTACGTTATACTAATCTTGCGTTGAAAAATGCGCATAGTCTTCCGGATATTGAAGGAAGAGAATTAATGATCTGGCTTGCTAATGCATTAATTGGAAGAAATAAATAATGATTGAACGAAACGTAAAAATAATTAACAATGCCGGTTTGCATACACGTCCGGCTGCAACAATTGTTAAACTGGCTTCTAAATATAAATGTGACTTTTTCCTTAATAAAGATGGAATGCACATAAATGGTAAGAGTATTATTGGTGTAATGACTTTAGCAGCTGAGAAAGGATCCGAAATTGTTCTAACATTTGACGGTATTGATGAACATGAAGCAGCTGAAGAAATAATTAATTATTTCAATAGAGGATTCGACGAGATGTAATATGGAAACAAAATCTGATAACATATTAAAAGGAATTGCAGCGGCGCCGGGAATTGCTTTAGCAAAAGCATTCATCTATGAAAAGGAGCGAGAATCAATTCAAGATGATTTTATTACAAACCTTGATGAAGCATTGCAAAACCTTGAAACGGCACTTGCTCAATCTAGAAAAGAACTTAGAAAAATATTCTCGCTTGCAGTTGATAAACTTGGCGAAAAACGCGCTGCCATTTTCGATGCTCAAATTATGATTCTTGATGATCCGATTCTTCTTTCTACAATTCAGAACAGGATCCGTAATGAAATGAAGGTTCCTGAATTTGTTGTTGAGGATGAAATATCTAAGTACATACGTATAATGAATGCATCTAATGAACCTTACATGAAAGAGCGCTCGCATGATATTGAGGATATTAAAAATAGAATTCTAAGAAATCTGAAAAAGAAAAAACTTAAAAGTGATATTACCAATGATGTTATTGTTATTACCTCAAATCTATCACCATCAGATACTGTTCTGTTTGCCAGGTCGAATGTTAAAGGGTATGCTACCGATTTCGGCGGACTTACATCGCACGCAGCAATTCTTGCACGGTCATTAAACATTCCCGCAGTTGTTGGACTTCATGATGCGACCAATAAAATTAAGGATGGCGACCTCGTAATAGTTGATGGATTTTTCGGTCAGGTCATAATCAACCCTGATGAAAAACAGCTTGCTTCATATCAAAAGAAATTAGAAAAACTTTCCGAACATGATGAAGAGTTGAACAAAATAAAAGATCTTCCTCCAAATACACTTGATGGAAGGGAAGTTAAGCTTCTTGCCAATCTCGATGTTTCGAGTGAAATGGATTTTATACTTCATAACCGCGCTCAGGGAATTGGACTTGTAAGAACCGAACAGCTGTTTGAAGAATATGAAGAATTTCCAGATGAAGAAAAACAATACCAGATTTATAAAAATATTGCAGAGCAGATATACCCGGACACAGTAATTATAAGAACTTTTGATATTGGCGGTGATAAAGTATTACCGGTCGATCTGCATGAACCGAATCCGATGCTTGGCTGGCGGGGAATTAGACTTCTACTCGATAGCCCGGATTTATTTAAGGTGCAGATTAAAGCAATCTTAAAAGCTAGCTCTCATAAGAATATTAAAATTATGTTACCGATGATCGCTTCCATATACGAGATAACCGAATCTAAAAGAATGATTGAAGAATGCAAAAAGGAATTAAGTGCTAACGGGATAAGTTACGATAAGAATATCGGTATTGGTATTATGATTGAAATTCCATCTGCTGCAGTAATGGCTAAAGAGTTTGCAAGTGAAGTTGAATTTGTTAGTATCGGTACAAATGATTTGATTCAGTATTTACTTGCTGTAGATAGAGGCAACGATATAGTCTCCAAGCAATACCAGGAATTTCACCCGGCTGTAGTTAGAACACTTAAGCACATAATTAAAGCAAGTAAAGAAGCCGGTGCTTATGTTAGTATGTGCGGCGAAATGGCTGCTGATCCGTTTGCTGTTCCTTTACTTGTTGGTCTTGGTCTCGATTCTCTAAGCGTTTCTGCTTCGGCTATTCCGCTTATAAAGAAAATAATAAGAAGTCTTAATTATCAAGAGATGCAAGCATTAGCCGAAGAATGTATAACAATGAAATCGGAAAAAGAAATCAGTCAGCACCTACACAATTTCTTCAATAATAAAATTCAGGATATTATTAAAAAATTAATACGAGGATAAAATGGAACTCTCTGAAATGATTAAAAAGTACGATGTTGAAAATCAATTTAAGGTATTAATCGAATCATACCAGCAAGTTGAATATGCATGGAATAATATGATTGACGTTTCATCTATCGACACATCTAAAATAAAAAATATTGTTCTAACCGGATTGGGCGGCTCAGCAATTGGCGGGGATTTGCTTCAGAATTTTTTGCGTTATGAACTTAAATATCCTTATGTAGTTAATCGTAATTATGAATTACCACCTTATGCAAATGAAAATACTCTTGTAATTGCTTCTTCATATTCCGGTAATACTGAAGAAACTCTATCTGCTGCAGATGAAGCTATAAAATTGAAATGCCAGGTTGCATGTATTACAACCGGCGGTAAATTAGAAGAGTTTGCCATAAAACATAAATTGCCTCTCGGTAAAATGTTAAAAGGTTATCAACCGCGATTTGCACTCTGGGTCAATTTTTTTACATTGCTTAAAATGGTTCAATCCTTGAAATTGGTTCCCGAACAAAATGAGGTTGTCAATTCAATGATTAATCTGCTTAAGAGAAAAGGAGAGGTTTACTCACATACTTCAAATGAAGCATTATCGCTTGCAGAAAAACTTGTCGGGTTTATCCCGTTGATTTATGCTGTATCTGAATATACATCTGCAGTTGGTGCTCGTTTCAAAGGACAGTTTAATGAAAATGCAAAATTACATTCGTTCTATGGATATCTGCCTGAATTAGATCATAATGAAATTTTAGGATGGGATACTTTTCAGCCAAAACAGATAAACCTGAAACTCATTAATATCTTGGATGAAGATTATCATCCGCAAGTTAAGAAACGTTACGAGATTACATCGGAAGTTATTGCTAAGACAGGATGCGAAATAATTAACATTTCCAGTAAAGAAAAAAGCTGGAAGGAAAGATTGGTAGATATTATTTATCTGGGCGACTGGATCTCTTATTACTTAGCAGTTATTAGAGGTATTAATCCAACTTCTATCGATAACATAAACTATCTTAAGGCGCGTCTTTGACGGTTAAATACTGGAAATATTCTCTACTAATTATTTTAATACCGCAATTAATCTTTGCGCAATTTTATTTTTTTGGTAGGAATAAAGTTCAGTATGAAAAATTCAACTGGAAAGTGCTTAGAACCGAGCACTTTAATATTTATTATTACGACGATTTTGAAGAGTTTGCAGAAATAGGCGCTAAGTTTGCTGAAGAAGCCTACGAAGAGTATAAAGTTAAATTCAATCACATAATCACCGTAAAAATTCCTCTAATTTTTTATAACACACATATTCATTTTCAACAGACAAACATTACCCCGGGATTTATTCCAGAAGGTGTGGGCGGCTTTTTCGAATTTATGAAAGGCCGTATTGTTATACCATACCTCGGTAGTCTTGCTTCATTCAAGCATGTTATCCGCCACGAACTTGTTCATGTTTTTATGACAAATAAAATCTTTAACATTCTATCGGATCATAGAATTGATAATACAAGGTTGCCGCCTCTCTGGTTTGTTGAGGGACTTGCAGAATACTGGTCGTTCGACTGGGATACACAATCGGAAATGGTTATGCGTGATCTTGTGCTTAACGGAAACTTCGTTACACTCGAAAACCTGGATTATGTTTACGGTTATATAATTTATAAAGAAGGGCAGAAGTTTCTTGAGTTTGTTTCCCAAACTTATGGTGAAGATAAAATTCTTAAGATAATGGAAAACTTCTGGAGGTTTACTACTTTCAAAGAAGTTCTTGAGTTTACACTTGGTGATAAATTTGCTGATATTGACAACCTGTGGACCTTTTCGATGCGGCAAAAGTATTTCCCGCTATACCAGGGAAATTACCCTCATTTTGTAAAAGCAAGAAAGTTAACCGAGAAAGGTTTCAATTTCGATCCGGCTTATTACGAAAGGGATGGTAATAAGGAAATTTATTTTATCGGTAATCATAACGGCTATTCTTCTGTTTTCAAAATGAAATATGATATTGAAAGCGATGAATACTCTAAAGCAGAAGTACTGATTGAAGGTGAGCGCAATTCAGAATTTGAGTCGTTTCATTTGTTAGAGAATTCACTTGGTCTTTCTAATTCCGGATTGCTTGCATTTGTTACAAAATCAATGGGCAGAGATGTAATTCACCTCTATTCAATTAAGGATGATGAAATAACCCGGACCCTTTCATTTGATGAAATGATTACAATCAGAGCACCGAACTTCTCATCTGATGGCAATACACTTGTTTTTACAGCAACCGATAAAAAAGGTTATAGCGATCTCTACACCTTTAATTTTATTAACAACGATTTGCTGCGGCTTACAAACGATTATTACCAGGATATTGATCCGGTATTTAATAAGGACAACTCTAAAATTATTTTTGCTTCGGATAGAACTGCCGGTGAATATCAACAGAAATTCAATTTATTTGAATATGACCTGAACACAAAGCAAATTGATTATCTTACCTATATAAACGGAAATATTTCAACCCCGGCTTTCTCACTAGATTTTAAAGAACTCTACTTTACATGCGATTACGACGGCACATATAATATCTGGAGAATGAATTATGATCAAAATAAACAGGAGAATATTACCCGGCTTACAAATTTTGTTACAAGTGTTTACAGTTTTTCATTTGCAGATGATAAGAACATTATAACTTCTGCATTCGAAAAATTTTCATTCCAGTTCTATAATCTTAATCTCGAAAATCTTTCCAATAGCCAGAACTTAATTGTTAGAAATGAGTTTAGTAAAGCCCGTTCGAAATGGATAACTGATAAAATTCATCTACCGGCAGAGCAGGATAGACTTGTTTATGAACGCGAATACACTCTCGATTACGCCGTTGGGCAATTAATAACAGATCCGGTTTACGGATCACGCGGCGGCGCTCTGCTTACTTTAAGCGATCTATTAGGAGACGACCGTTACCTATTCTTTATTTACAATACTGCCGAATACCAGAGCGAGATTCTAAAAAACTTTAATGTAGCTATTACAAGAATCAATTTGAGTAAAAGAACAAATTACGGATATGGAGTATTCCACTATTCCGGAAGACGCTACGACATCCGTGAGTCCAACGTTTATTTCTACGAAAGGGTATTTGGCGGTTACTTCGAAATGTATTATCCGTTTTCAAGTTTTCAGCGTTTAGAAGCTTCTTTAAGCATTGCTAATTCCGATAAAGATGTTGACGGTGCAATTCTTCCTAGAAAAGCATTAATGGTTTCTAACTCATTATCATTTGTTCACGATAATTCATTATGGGCTTCGTCAGGACCAATAGACGGTTCAAGATTCCGACTACTACTTGGTTATACCAGTGATGTTAAATTCAGCAATCTAAATTATTTCTCTTTCATTGTAGATTACAGGCACTATTTCCGCCTTGGATTAAGAAGTACCGTAGCAGCACGTGCTGCATTTTTTGCTAATCATGGTAAAGAAGCTCGTAGATATTTTGCTGGCGGCAGCTGGGATTTACGTGGTTGGCCTCGCTGGTCTATACGCGGAGAAAAATTGTGGATCTCTTCCGTTGAACTGAGATTTCCTTTAATCGATCAGCTATATATAAAATTTCCAGTTTTCGGAATAAGTTTCTTTGATGTACGTGGTGCCGTTTTCTTTGATGCCGGTTCTGCATGGGATAAGGATTACAAAGAAACATTAGGAAGTGTAGGCTTTGGAATTAGAATAAATCTCTTTAACGCACTTACATTACGATACGATATGGGAAAGAAGATTGAAAAGAATTTCTCACAGTTTCAACCCCGGTTATTCTACCAATTTTTCTTTGGGTGGGATTTTTGAAAAAGTTATTCGCTTTCATATTGTTTGTTGCAGTTACTTATTCCTGTTCAACTCCATTTATTTTGAAAAATGTCCGTTTGGATAATGATGGAATTTACACTTACGGTAAAAATGAAAACCGGAATTTCTATTATGATGTTGCCATTTCAGAAAAACTTACATTGAAATGGAGTGCATCAACTAATGGCAGCCAGCCGAATACATCGGTACTTATATTAAATAATTATGTTGTTATTTCGGATCTTTCAGGTAGAATTTATGCATTCGATAGAGAGAATGGAAAATTAATCGGCTACGAAAAGTATAGTGGTGCAGTTTCTACCGCACCTATAATTAACAGCTTACGGATCTATTTTATCCTTAACGAAAAACTGGAACCTTATTCAACTTTTAAGATGTTCGATTTTGTTAATAATAAAATATTAGCGGAAGATAAAATTAATGGTGCAGTTACTAATGAAATGTTAAGACTTGATGAAGGTATTGTTGTTCTTACCGATAGGGGAGAATTGATAAAATATAATTACGTAGGATACCGCGATTATACGGTCAACTTTAAAACTTCTACTTACTGCAATCCCGCCGCTAATGAAAAGTTTATTGCATTCGGAACAGTTAAAGGAGAACTTGTAATTCTTAATAAAAAAGACGGTACTGTTTATTACAAGGAAAAGATTGCCGGACCAATTGAAAGTGGTTTTACATTCGATAATCACTTAATCTATTTTGGTGATAGTAACGGTGTTCTATATGCATTCGATTCCGATAAGAAAAATATAATCTGGCAATTCAATACCGGTGCTAAGATTGTTGCTACACCTGTTTACGATAATTCAAAAATAATTGTTGGAAACTTATCCGGTAAAATTGTTGCGGTTGATAAGAAGAGCGGATCGAAAATCTGGATACGTAATACTATGGGAATTTTTAATACTACTCCGCTTCTTACAAAAACTTTTCTTGTGCAGCCGGATTTTAATAAGAAAGTCTATTTAATCAATGCATCAATTGGAGTTATTGCAGATACACTAGAATTTGATAGAAGAGTAAAACTTACTCCAGTTATTAATGATGGAATTCTTTTCCTTGGTGCGGATAGAGGACAAATAAATGCATATCAAACATTCGAAGTAAAATGAAATACGCATTACACATATTGTTTGTTATTGTACTTGTAAGTGCATCCTTTGCACAGGATTGCAAGAGCATACTGGAAATAGAAACCAACCGGGATAGCTCACTCATCTTTATTAATGATCATTTGATTGGATATGGAAAGATTAGAACAGAAGTACCAACTGGTAAATATTTTATTACTGTTAAAGAAAATATTTTCAGATGGAATGAACACGAAATAAACGATTCGGTTAATATAAAATTGTGCAATAAGGAATATTTAATAAGCTATAATTTATTCGATAAACTTTTTATTGATAGCAGACCTCAGGATGCATCAATCTATATTTACGATTCACTTATGGCACGAACACCTAACTTTGTTAATGTAAATGAATTTCAAACCGTATCATTGAGGAAAAACGGACTATCAAAATCGATTCATTCGAAAGAATTATCAGCTTACAATACAATTCCTCTGGATATACCTGTTAAAGAGAAGAATGAAATATTCTCAGAATCGGATTGGTTTAAGGTTCTTGTTGGAACTGCAAGTGTATTTGGTGCGGTCTCAGCTTATTTCAAAATTAAAGCCGATAACCGTTATGATGATTACCTGAAATCTAAAGACCCAAAAAAACTTAACGAAGTTAACCGTTTCGATCTTTATAGCGGAATTGCTTTCGGTCTTCTGCAAATCAACTTCGGCTACCTTATTTATAAGTTTCTGATTGAATGATTATTACTAATAAAATTATAGTCAAACCTGATGTGTTAAAATTCACGATACATACTAGTTACAATATTACCTGATAATTAACCACAAACAAACATTAGCCAGTAAACCGATAACCAATCACCAGTACACCGATAACTCATCTCAATGCGCATCAATCCAGTTATCGCCCACACCGGTTTCAACCAGGACAGGAACGTTTAACGGAAGAGCTTCTTCCATTAGTTGTTTTATAAGAGGAATTAAATCGTCTATTTCATTTTTGAGAGCATCAAAGACTAACTCGTCATGAACCTGTAAAACCATCTTGCTCTTAAATTTATTTTTTTCAAGTGCTTTATGGATATTAATCATAGCTAATTTAATCATATCTGCGGCAGTTCCTTGAATAGGCATGTTTATAGCAACGCGTTCTTCAAACTGCCTCACAATCCTGTTATTACTGTTAATGTTTTTAAGAAACCTTCTTCGTCCTGTAAGTGTTTCAGCAAATC
>JBBIHP010000013.1:0-38939 GCA_037446915.1 Ignavibacteria bacterium | reverse complement strand
GAATTTAAGGATAAGAATGTAGAACCCGAGCTAATAGAAAAAATTTTGGCAGCAGCTCAGACATCACCAATGGGTTTACCTCCATCTGATGTTAATGTTCTTGTTCTAAATGGAAAAGAAAAAACGAGATCTTTTGCAAAAGATTTTTCGCATTATCTGAAAAGTCTGCAATTCATGACAAACAAAATCTTTTTAGCTTTGATGCGTCCCTTCTGGGGGAAAGAGAACGACGAGCTTTTCAAAAACTTTATTGTTCCCCTCTTTTATGCTTACATCGATGAAATGGAGAAAGAAAACAATCATATACTTTATGATGCACCTTTGGCCATTTATTTTTACGGGTCACCTTATTCCGATCCGGCTGATCCGGTTATTGCTGCTACATATGCAATGATGGCAGCAGAATCACTTGGACTTGGAACATGTATGATCGGCGGGATTCACCCTTTTATTCAAAGCGGTAAGAAAGCAAAGAAATTCAGGGAATCTCACGGTATTAAATTCAAAAGTAAGGAAGGACTATTTGTAATAATCGGTTATCCTGCGGTTAAATATCAAAAAGGAATAAACAGAACTTTTGCGTCGATAGAATGGATAAACTAAGTTTATTTAACTAATTTTTTTTTGCTCAAACTGTTGCCAGACAAAATATATTATTCAAATTCATTAAGACTTTCTGTCGATAATCCCACAAAATTTTAAATTGGTATATACTTAATTGCATTGCCTTTTATTTCCAATCTTATATATTGCAATTAGTTCTTTATATATACCCGGAGTCATATGAGAACAAAATTTTTTATTCCTTTTCTTATAGTAGCTTTAACCACCTACTCTTGCAATAAAGAACAAATTCCGGTAGAACCGCAAGATGACCAATCACAACAATTAACATCAGAAGAAAAAGCAATTATTAATGAACTTAGTCTTTATGTAACTCCATGTACTTCGGCATTACCTAATGCAGACCCAACCGAATTAAAAGTCCTTGATGATCTGGCAAATGCAAGAATTCTTGGACTTGGAGAAGCAACACATGGCACTAAAGAATTTTTTCAGATGAAGCATAGAGTTTTTAAGTATATGGTTGAGAAGCATGGCTACAAAATTTTCGGATTTGAAGCTGATATGGGAGAGTGTATTTATATCGATCGGTTTATCTGTAATGATGAAGGTACAATTGAAGGTGTAATGGATAAGATGCACTTCTGGACCTGGAAGACACAGGAGGTCAAAGAATTAATTTTATGGATGAGGGACTATAATCGTAATAAAGCTCCGGCTGATAAAATCCATTTGCTTGGGGTTGATTGTCAAAATAAGACGTATAACAGGGACTTGATTCTTGAATATCTCGGCAGATTTGATGTGGGATATCCATATTACGTAGGATTAATACTCCATGATATTAATGCTCTTGATATCTCCTCAATCAATACCTTAACTTCCGATCAGGTTAACCAATTAAAAACAAAATGTGATTCGGTTATAAATTATTTTTCAGAAAATAGAGGGCGATTAATTACCCGGTCCGGAGAATTCGAATATAATCTCATTCAAAGATTAACCGTTCAAACCAAACAGTTAATTGATGTTTATTCAAGTACTGGTTATAATTATCGAGACAAATACATGGCGGAAAATTCGGTCTGGCTTAGTAATTCACTAATAGGTGAAAGCAAGGTTGTTCTTTGGGCACATAATGGACATGTAGGAAAATCTTTTTATACAGATGTTTTCGGAGGATCGCAAGGATTTCATATTTCTCAATTGGTGGGAAATTCATATAAAGTAATCGGTTTTTCTTTTTGTACTGGAAACCTAAGAGCTAGAGGAATTAATACAACAACAGGATCATCTACAGGGATTATGAATCATGTAATTAGTGGTGAGCCGTTGCGTGAGTCTACAAATTTTGTTTTTTATTATACAGTCCCAAGTTCTTTTATTCTAGTAATTGACAGAACAAAATCTTCAAATCTACTTTATGGCTGGTTAAATACAAGCAGAAAATTCCTTTCAATCGGTGCTGTATTTTCTATCAATAATTATTCTAATTACTTTGCTGTTTATAATCTATTAAATACTTTCGACGCAATAATAAACTTTAGAAGTACATGGAGCTCTACCCCAATATAATCTACTATAGAGCCGATATAATTCGGCTCTATTCCTTTAATTTCCTATCCAAAAATTTTTTATTTTAGCACCGGTTATTAATAAAATTAGGTGTAATACAATGACAGCAAATTTCGATATGATAAAGGGAGTTTATTCACAAATTAAAAAAAAGGTTGAAAATGCACGTAAAGTTGTGGGACGACCTCTTACTTACGCAGAAAAAGTTTTATATGCTCATCTTTGGGAACCGGCTAAAGCTCCATTACAAAGAGGAAAAGATTTTGCGGATTTCAAATTAGACCGTGTTGCTATGCAGGACGCAACAGCTCAAATGGCATTATTACAATTTATGCATGCCGGAAGAAAAACCTCTGCTGTCCCGGCAACAGCACATGCAGACCATCTTATTGTTGCCCAGAGCGGATCCGAAGAAGATTTGCAAAGAGCAATTGAAGAGAACAAGGAGGTGTACGAGTTTCTTGAAAGTATCTGTAAAAAATACGGTGTTGGATTCTGGCGACCCGGTGCAGGTATTATCCACCAGGTGATTTTAGAGAACTACGCATTCCCCGGCGGAATGATGATTGGCTCTGATTCGCACACTCCAAATGCCGGCGGATTAGGTATGATTGCAATTGGTGTCGGAGGTGCGGATGTTGTTGACGTTATGGCCGGTATGCCTTGGGAATTGAAGTGGCCTAAACTCATCGGTGTTAAATTAACCGGAAGACTCTCCGGTTGGACTTCACCTAAAGATGTTATTCTTAAAGTTGCCGGATTGCTAACTGTAAAAGGTGGAACGGGCGCTATCGTTGAATATTTTGGTGAAGGTGCAAAGTCAATTTCATGTACAGGTAAAGGTACAATCTGCAATATGGGTGCTGAGATTGGCGCAACAACATCTATTTTTGCATTCGATGAAAGTATGTCCCGCTACTTAAGAAAAACAGACCGTGCTGATGTTGCCGAACTTGCAGAAAAATTAGCAGACGTTCTAAAAGCTGACGACGAAGTTTATGCTCATCCAGAACTATACTTCGATCAGTTAATTGAAATTAATCTGAATGAACTTGAGCCGCATATAAATGGACCTTTTACACCCGATCTCGCTCATCCGGTTTCCAAAATGAAAGAAGCTGTTGAACAAAATAATTATCCGGATAAAATTAGCGTTGCATTAATTGGAAGCTGCACAAATTCGAGTTATGAAGATATTGACCGCTCAGCAAACATTGCACGTCAGGCATTATCCAAAGGATTGAAAGCTAAAACACAATTTACCATTACTCCGGGTTCCGAACAGGTTCGTGCAACAATCCAAAGAGATGGACAATTACAGACTTTAACCGAATTCGGCGGACAGGTTCTTGCAAATGCGTGCGGTCCGTGCATTGGAATGTGGAAACGTATGGATATTAAAACCGGTGAACGAAACACTATTATAAATTCTTTCAACAGAAATTTTGCTAAGAGAAATGATAATAATCCCGAAACTTTATCATTCGTTGCCAGTCCGGAGATTGTTACTGCACTGGCTATATCCGGTTCATTATCATTCAATCCTGAGACAGATTATATCGTTAATGAAAATGGCGAACATGTAAAATTAGATCCACCTTACGGTGATGAACTTCCATTAAGAGGATTCGAAAAGGATACAAAGGGATTTCTCGCTCCGGTAAAAGACGGTTATAAAACTGAAGTTAAGATCGATCCAAGCAGTGAGCGTTTACAATTTCTGGAGCCTTTCAAACCATGGGATGGTAAGGACTATTCTTCATTAGCATTGCTGCTTAAAGTAAAAGGTAAATGTACAACAGACCACATTTCACCAGCGGGAAGCTGGCTTAAGTACCGCGGTCATCTCGATAACATTTCCAAAAACATGTTCTTAGGAGCTATAAATGCTTTTAATGGAAATGCCGGCGAAGCGAAGAATCAGTTGACAGAGTTTTATCAACCCGTTCACGAAGTTGCACGTGAGTATAAAGAACAAGGTATTGGATGGATTGTTGTTGGTGACGAAAATTATGGCGAAGGTTCATCACGCGAGCACGCTGCAATGGAACCAAGATTCTTAGGCGGTAAAGCAATTATCACAAAATCATTTGCGCGTATTCACGAAACAAATCTTAAAAAACAGGGAATGCTACCGCTTACTTTTACAGACCCTAATGATTATGACAAGATACTGGAAGACGATACGTTTGATTTAATCGGATTGAAAGAATTTGCCCCGGGCAGACAACTAAAACTTGTAGTAAAACACAGTGACGGCTCATCTGATGAAATCTGGCTCAATCATTCGTTCAATGCCGGACAGATAGAATGGTTCAAAGCCGGTGGTGCTCTCAATCTTATAGCTGCAAGTATGAAGAAGAAAGAAATAAAAGGAAAGAAGAAAAGAAGTAAAGAAAAAAAGATTATCAAAAAGAAAATTGTTAAGAAAAGTGCAAAGCCGAAGAGGAAAGCTGCTTCTAAAAAATTAGTTAAGAAAATAACACGCAAACCTGTTAAAAAAACGGCTAAGAAAATTGTAAAGAAATCATCTGTTAAAAAGGTTGTTAAGAAAAAAACGAAAAAAGTTATGAAGAAAGCCGGTAAGAAAAAATAATCAATATAAGAGAGGTTGGATTCAGAAATCCGACCTCTCTAATAATTTTATTGTCAATAACAGATCAATTCCTCTTCCAAATAATTTTATCCCCTTCATTGATGCCGTATTTATCTGAATATCCGCCGTTAACTTCAACAACATAAATTGCCGGCTTACCGGATGGCAAAGAATTTTCAGAATACGGCTCGGTGTTTTTATAAATCTTAACAATCTCGTTCTGCGCATTAACATAAAGTATATCTAGAGGAATAATTGTGTTCTTCATCCAGAATGCCTGGAATGTTTCAAAAGGAAAAATGAAGAGCATTCCGTTATCTTCATTCATACTGCGGCGCATCATTAGTCCCAATTCTCTCTGCTGATCGTCATCTGCAATTTCGATATCAATTTTAGAGATTGTATCTCCGGTGTGTTTTGTAAAAACCAGTTCACCTTCTTTCTGAAAAGTATAAGTCATTTTATTTTTCATAGCACGCTCTAAATCGCTGTTTGTTGCTGTTTGCTTATTGAGAATAAAATTTGAGAGGACAAAATAGACTACAAACCCAATTAGAATTACTACAACTGTAATCTGAATAAACAGATTTTTTTTAACAGTACCTTTTCTTTTTACTTTTTGTTTCGACATACAACCATCTTAAATTTGTTTTGTAATTTAGTTTTTATATATAATAGAGGTTAAGTAATGTATTCAACTCTATAACTTCATAAAAGTTTCACCGGCAATTTAACAATTTTATTGAGTAACCAATGCATTCAAAAATAATTGAAAGAGAAAAAATTAATTTGTCGCCAGTTCAGCAAAAGATGATTAAGAGCGGCTGGGGAGCTGATGCTATTGATAAAACGACTGTTGATAAAATTACTTACTTATCCGACGGACTGAAAGTGAAAGGTTACATTGCTTATCCGCATGATACTTCGCAAAAGTACCCGTGTTTAATCTGGTGCAGAGGCGGAATAGGAAATACCGGCTCTATTGATGAATTTAATGCGAGCGGTATATTTGGTCAGATTGCAAGCTGGGGTTATGTTGTATTTGCATCTCAATACCGGGGTAATGCCGGCGGTGAAGGCAAGGATGAATTCGGCGGTGATGATGTCAATGACGTTCTTAATTTAATTCCATTAGCAGATGAAATTGATTTTGCTGACACTTCTAATTGGGGTATAGAAGGTTGGAGCCGTGGCGGAATGATGACTTACCTTACACTAACACGCACAAATTTATTTAAGGCTGCTATTGTTATAGGTGGAATAGCAAACCTTCGGTGTAATTCCAATGAAAGTAAATTTATGAGACGACTATATGAAACAACCATGGGTAAAGCAGACACAGAAAATTTCAAAGATAAATGCGAATCACGCTCAATAATAAATTTTCCTGAAAAACTTGCAAGAAAGACATCACTGCTATTATTGCATGGCACTGCGGACGACCGGGTTCTTGTGCATGATTCTATTGACCTTGCAGAAAAATTAAAAGGATTAAACCATCCGCATGAGTTAGTTCTTTATGAAAGTGGAGATCATTTTTTAAAATCCCACAGGAAAGAAGTAAACGAAAAAAGGAAGGAATGGTTTAAAAATTTTTGTAAGAAAAAAATCTAAAACTTAATTTCTAATTCTCTACCACTAAGAGTATAATTAATTTTAAGAGAGCTGTATAATTTCAAATCTTTACCGATGCTGAATATATTCTGTCCCGGCTGCAGGTGGCTTTCTAAAATGACTTCTGAAGAACTGCCCTGTAAACCAATCAGACTTATTTTCTGGGTAATAGCCGATGAGATTAATAACGTATAGCTATTTTCTCCATTATTTACTAAAACTGGCTTCACTTCATTCGTGTCATTTAGAAAATATTTTAATTGATCAAATTGAAGAGCAACTACATTGGAGGATTCAATACTCTCATTCCACAATTTGCTGATTGAGTTTAATGTAAAGTAGTAATTTACTCTATCGGGTTTATCGATTGTAAGGGAATATGAATTCTGGTTTGCAGGAATAACATCCAGCATATAATCGGGTAATAATTCAGCCGCTGGATGAGGCAAACTGTATAATCCGAAATATGCAATGCTGTCCTTCGATTGTTTCTGATTAATACTCCAATTAAATAAAAATTTACCATTGCCGGAATCCGATAATTTTACTTCCAGTCCCGAAGGAGGCTCCGGATAAATTCCACCCAGCCAGCTCATTAATGTAGGTAAAACCTTATACAGGAAACTCTTAAAATGATAATCGACAATATTTGAATACCTGAAGAAAGCCACCCCATCGGCATTAATAATTCTGGAATAATTAATCATCTCTTCAATTTCCGGCTTAATATTCTCTTTGTAAGCACCAATTCCAAGAACAACTTGCCTTCCGAAAGAATTCTCAACCCATTCTTTTGCAAGGAGATCAAATCGTGTGTTATCTGAAAGCGACCAATAAATTTGCGGAGCTACATAATCGAGCAAACCGCGTTTAAGCCATTCACGGGAATCCTGATAGATTTCTGAAAAACTTTCCCATCCATACATTCCCTTTTGATTTTTAAAAACTCCGATTGGTGCAGCACCAACTTTAACAAACGGTTTTTTACTTTTAACTTTTTTACTTATCGATTCAACAAGAGATGTAATATTATTTCTACGCCAGTCATCAAGAGGAATTCCGTTACCATAAACATTATACGAAAATGCATCATCAAAATTTTTGCCCGGATACCGGATGAAATCGAGATGAACTCCATCGATATCATAATTACAGACCATTTCTTCAATCAGATTGGAAATATATTCTCGAACCTCCGGAAGTCCGGGATCCAGCCAGTAGGATTTAACACCATCACGTATATCTTCAATAACCCATTCCGGTTTTCTTTGTGCAATATGATTTGGATTATTTAATGTGGTTGATTCGTTACCGGTAAAACACCTCACTGTATTAATCCATGCATGAATTTCCAGACCGTGCTTATGTGCTTCTTCAATTGCAAATTTTAGCGGATCGTATGATGCAGTTCCGCCGACCTTACCTGTTATGTACGGTGATAATGATTCATAAGAGGAATTGAAAAGCACTGTTCCGTTGCTTCTTACCTGAAAGTAAACCGTGTTAAGATTTTTTTCTTTGATGTTATCGAAAATTCTAACAAGAGCTTGTTTTTGTTTTTCCTGGTCGTATGTTGGTGGCGGCCAATCGAGACGGTAATTTGTTGCAACCCACACTGCACGTGTTTCGCGGTCAACTTGAGAATAAATGACCGGGGAGAGCAATATCAAGAGCACGATTATGTTCTTGAGAAAGTACTGTATTAATCTAATTCGGGAAGCAGTCAAAAAATCCATCCTCAATTCAACTCGCTATAAAATTATTTAGTCCATCATTAATAGAATCCAGTATAACATTAACTGGAGCTTCTACATCAAGCATTATATTTCCGGCTTCAACAATAAGTACGAATTTAATTTTATCGTTTACCGATTTTTTATCCCGCTTCATTATCTCGTAGATTTTCATAGGGTAGAAAAAGTTTATATTTATCCGGTCTCTAGTCTTAAGCAAAAGAGAAAGATACTCTCTTAAAAGTTTTTCATTGATAATACCGAGCTTTCTTGACAAATAAAGAGAGCATGTTAAACCAAGAATTACTGCCTGTCCATGTTTAAGCGTATATCCCCGTTCCACTTCAATTGCGTGGGCAAAAGTATGGCCAAGATTTAAAATTTTCCTAAGACCATTCGTTTCCCTTTCGTCCTTTTCAACTATGCCGGCTTTGAATTTTATGCAGGTTTCAATTGAGGTGAGAAGAAGTTTTGTATCAAGCTTAAGCGATCTGGAAAAGTTCTTTTTTATTTTTTTCAGAAATTCACCACCAGTAAGGAATGAGTACTTAATTATTTCGCCTAATCCACAAATAAATTCTTCTTCTGGTAATGTTTTAAGAAAGTCGGTATCAATAAGAATAAACTCGGGTTGATAAAAAGCACCTATAATATTTTTGGTTGAATCAAAATTAATTCCGGTTTTACCTCCAATAGAACTATCTACCATTGCCAATAGCGTTGTTGGCACATGTATTATTTGAACCCCACGGTTAAATGTCGAAGCGGCAAAGCCGGCAATATCACCTGTTATTCCTCCGCCTATTGAAATTATTAATGTATCCCTACCAAATCCATTTTCAATCAGTGCAGAATACATATCATTAAGCTGGGTGGAGGATTTGTTTATCTCGTTTGCATTAAAACTGTATAGACATACTTTTGAATCAATTCCTGAAATAAATGAATCTATTTTTGCTGTGTGATGGTTATATACATTTTCATCAACGATTAAAAATATTTTACTGTTAAGCCGGTTTTTATCAATAAGATATTTCAGCTTTGAAAATATTCCTTTTCCATAATAGACCGGGTATGATTTGCTTGTTGCAACGACATCAATTTTTTTCATTGAATAATCCTAAAATTTTTTTTGCAATCTTATCAACAGTAATACCAATAGGACTAATATCCGTATTAATTATCAAATCTGCTTTTTCGTAATAGACACTTCTTTTTTCAAGCAATTCTTTAATTCTTTGAATGAAATCTTCCTGTGGCTTTTCGTTTAATACCAAATCCTTAAAAATAGGGCGGTCAGTTTTATTTTTAAGTCGTCTGTAAAGATTTGAAGGTGATACTTTAAGATATACAATTTTACCCGCTGATTTCATCAGCTCGTAATTTTCATTACTCGTAATAGTTCCGCCGCCTAAAGATATTATAATGTCACTTTTTTGAGATAGCTCCCTCAATATTTTACCTTCAATCTCTCTAAAATACTGTTCCCCGTTTTTTTCAAATATTTCAACCACAGCAAGATTCTCTACTTTTTCAATCTCTTTATCAAGATCATAAAAATCTAATCCCAGTACATTTGCGAGAATCGGTCCGAGCGTACTCTTTCCACTTGTCATAAATCCTGTTAAGTAAATTCTTTTATCCGGCATATCCAACCGAGTTTTACTTTTCTATCTAAAATATGATTAATAAAATAATGAAGTTTGGAGAATTGTAAAGAGTAAAATGCTAAAAACTAACTGTCAACCCAATTGTAAATATTAATCCGTCAATATTTACCTTGGTAGTAAAAACATTATCAGAAAGTAAATAAGAATTGCCCCTGTAGTTTACAGTTGAATTTGAATATTTACTTTTCATAATCAATTCGGGGTCTCTAAAACGCATCTGTCCGCGCACCGAAATCAATTCATTAACAAGATAATCCATACCAACAGAGACATTAATACCATAACCGATTTTCCCGCCGTCATTCACAAATTCAACATCGCCAAATTCCCGGATCTGACTGCCAAAATATACTCCCCCGCCGCCGCCCATAAAAAACTTGAATCTTTCTGTAGAAAATGGAAGCAAATAATAAATGTTGAGTTCAACAGGAATTAAATTATATCCTTCATTAATTTCAATACGATTTCCTTCTAAAATAAAATTACTATGTGTGTAGGTCTTTCTTATAAATTCAGTTCCAATACCGATTATCATTTGCTCAAACAAACGGTATCTAAATTCCAATGAAAGGTTGTAGATTCCGTCAAGATTTTCGAATTCCGCTCTTAAGACCGGATCTGCTGAATTTGGCTGAAGATATAATTTTGATGTTGTAGTATAATTGTAGTTAACAGAAAAATTGAAATCGCTTCCGTTGTATTGCGAAAGGTTCTCCTTACAAAACAGGAGAATAAAAAATAATATTAAGTAATATTTGAGTTTCATAATTATTGGAAGGAAATATAGAAAATCGTTTTATTAATCAAAGGGGAAAAAAGAATAGACCAGTCCTGAAAGTTTTTACAATCAAGACTGGTTTAAAGTTTTATCTGTAGAACATGTATCTGTTATCTACTACGTCTGCTTCTTTCCTTAATTCCTGAATCCAGGTATTATAATAATTGTTCTTCTTCTGTTGAAGCAGTTCTTTTTTAATGGAGAGTCTTTGAGAATCGAAAGAAGCTTTATCGAATGGAGTTCGGTTTTTCAAATTGATTAGATATACACCAATAGTTCCTTTTACCGGCTGCGACCATTTATTTAAGTCCGCTTTATTTGAATATTCTGTAAATGCAAAGTCCCGACCAATACCCGCAACATTACCGTTAGTTGTAAAGTCACCGGTAGAATCTACACGAGCGGCATACCAGATTGATTTTGCAATTTGTCCGTCGCCATTATCACCGATTTTATCGCGTATCTGTTTAGCATATTCCATCGCCTTAACAAATGCTTTTTCGCGCATAACATCATTTTTAATAAGTGCTTTAACATCATCAAATTTCTTAAATCCGGCTTTAATTACTTCCGAAACAGTTGCAACAACATAACCGGAAGCAACGCGGTATACTTCGCTAACATTTCCTACTTTATTATCGAATGCCCATTTTACAAGTGCAACATTAATTCCAACACCGGGAATTGCCTGAGCATCTTCTGTAAACGGAGGAGTTTCTATTACACTATACTTCAACATATTTGCTTCGGATTCAAAACCGTTTTCATTAGCTACATATGCAAAATCCGATGCATCCTGGAAAAGTTTATCATTGGTTGAAGCAGAAATTTCTACTTTGTTAATTATTCTTTCTACAACAAAATCTTCGCTGGATCTACCTGTTACTTTAATAATGTGGTAACCAAAAACAGTTTTTACCGGTTTTTGAACCACACCAATTTTACCATTAAAAGCAGCATCTTCAAATTCTTTAACCCACTGACCTCTTGATGCCCAGCCAAGATCTCCGCCATTAGCGCTGCTTCCATCCTGAGAATTTGCTTTTGCGATAGCTTCAAAACTTGCACCCTTCATAATTTCATTATAAAGATCATTTGCTTTCTTAAAATCTTCGCTATCATTTCCAGTTGATCTAATGAGTATATGCGAAGCTCTCACAGATTCCTGTTTCGATTTTACCTTGTCGATAAATCGAAAAACAACATATCCTTCACCCGATGAGAATGGTCCAAGAATTTCTCCCTTAGAAGCTTTTAAGATTGCATCCTTTGCTTCCACTGGTAATGATGAAATATTTAACGTGTCCTTTGAATACGGATTATCGGAATAAATTTCTATATATGATTTGAATGAAGCGGTATCACCTTTTGCTTTTGCAACAATGGCTTCCAAATTTTTCTTAACACCAAGCGAATCGCTTTGAGAAGGTTGTCTTCTAAAAAGAATATATTTAATTTTTCTTGAGGGTTCAATTTTGTGGTTATCAAGATTCTTATCATAAAACTTTTTGAGATCTTCATCTGTAACTTTCAATTGATCCTGTGGAATTGTATTAGGATCAATAAGAATATAATTGGCTTTCATTTTAATATTCTGGGAAACAAATCTCTCTTTAGCTTCTTCATCACTAACAGTAACAGAAGCAAAGAGATAATTTTGTAATTTCTGTTGAATAAGCTGCTGACGGATCTGCTCTTCAAGAGCAATAACAATTTCTTTATTTCTTGGATCTCTTAGTGCCTGTTCATAAAGTTGTCTGTTAAAATTACCCGTTGAATCAGTAAATTGCTGACGAAGCATAGGAGGAGGATTAGGACCTAATATTTCGTTTTTAATTTCATCATCGGTAACAACAATACCAAATTCTTTTACTTTTTTATCAAGCATTTTTTGAATGATTAATGCATCCCACACTTGATCCCGGAAAAAATCCATCTGGGTTTCATTAATGGGTTGACCGGTCATCTGTTCCTGATTCTGTTTTGCACGTTCAACCAGGTTAGAATATTCCTGATATGTTATTTCTTCACCATTAATCGATCCCACATTTTGTGCTTGCTGTCTTACAAAATCAAGAACGTTGGAATCTGAAATAACCATAAATAGAACGAAAAGACCGCCAACCAATATTATAAACCATGGAGCTAAACTCCTCATCTTGGCCATCATAGCCATATAAAACGACCTCCAATTAAGAAAAAATGAAAATTTAGGCGCTTAATTTAGATACATGGGGGCTCAAATGCAATTTGAATATAATTATAAAGATTGGAATCAAAATAGTGAGTTAAATTCAATTGAAACTAAAATTGATGCTTTTATAATTATAGTAAGTCGATTTTTGTTGCAGAAATAATTCTACAGATATAACTTGGGCACTAAAAAAATGGTTCTTTATGCCATCTCTTTTAAATAGCTGGATCCCTTTTCTTTATCTCTACGTGGTTGGAGGAGTTTTTTTCGCTACTGGTTTAATAATAGCCGTAAAGAGTGGGGCCTTAAACAGGAATATACCAAGACATCGCCGATGGTTTAGAATTATGATTTTCGGCTTTATCTTCTTTTTTATTTTACATGCTTTTTTAATAATTGCAGCATTATACTTATAAGACTATGGAAAAATTTCACAATATCGGTACTACAACAGATTGGATTGTAATGGTAGTTTATTTTCTTCTTGTGATGCTTTTCGGAGCATATTTTGGAAGATATAATAGATCAACTCAGGATTTCTTTTTTGGTGGAAGAAGGTTTTCGTGGTGGCTAATTGCATTTTCTATTGTTGCAACTGGTGTTGGAAGTCATAGCTTTATTAAATATTCTGCTATGGGCTTCCAACATGGATTTTCGTCATCAATGACTTATATGAATGATTGGTTTTTCATCCCGTTCTTTTTATTCGGATGGCTCCCAATTATTGTTTATACAAAAATCCGGTCTATACCCGAATATTTTGAAAAAAGGTTCAGTCCATCTGCAAGGTTTCTTGCAACGTTACTTCTTGTATTATATATGGTAGGTTATATTGGTATTGGATTTTTAACGCTTGGTAAAGCTGCTCAGCCATTATTACCAGAACATTTCACTCTATTTGGACAAACATTTGACATTACCTTAATGGGGATAATAATTGTTATTGCAGTTATTACCGGAATTTATATAACGTTTGGCGGTCAGACAGCTGTAATTTTCACGGATTTATTGCAAGGATTCATTTTACTATTTGCAGGACTTTTATTGTTCGTTCTTGGTCTTGATTACATTGGAGGATTTAAAGTTTTTTGGGATCTATTACCGGTCGAATTGAAATTGCCGCTTGCAAACTTTAATGATCCACCAAGTTTTAATTTTGTTGGAATCTTCTGGCAAGACGGAATAGCCGGTTCAGTAGGATTTTTATTTATGAACATGGGACTTGTAATGCGGTTTATGGCAACTAAAAGTGTTAATGAAGGAAGAAAAGCGGCTACCTTTAACATTCTGGCAATGCTACCGATCTCAGCTATTGTTGTATCCAATGCGGGATGGATTGGGAAAGCCGTTTCTATTGCCCAGCCCGATGTTGTTCCACCCAATACTGTTCCGGATCAAATTTTTGTTGTTGTAGCAAATTTAGTATCTCATCCGGGTGTTTTCGGCTTTATTATGGCTGCCCTTACGGCTGCTTTAATGTCTACTGTAGATACCTTAATTAATGCAACCGCTGCAATCTATATAAATGATGTTCACAGACCAATTAAGAAATACATCAAAAAGAAAATTACTGTAACGGAAAAAGAGAACGATAAAAAAGAACTATCGGCTGCAAGAATAGCATCTATTTCTATTACAACACTTGGTGTTTTATCGGTTCTTATATTTGAAAAATTCCCGACGGTGTATGAAGCCCATGGATTTTTCCATTCAACACTTACACCACCATTAGTAGTCGCGATTTTCCTTGGAGTATTCTGGAAAAAATTTACGCCGGCTGCAGTTATGTCTACCTTTGTTGGCGGTGTTGCTTTAATGATACTAGGAAATTATTACCCGGCCGCATTAATTTCCCCGTTCGATCACGGGACAATTATGGACGTTAAACATCCTTACACATATATAAGAGCATTATACAATTTATTTGTCTGTTCTTTTGTAGGTGTTTTTATTACAGTGACAACTGTTTACCAGAAAAAAATTGTTGAATTAATTAAAACCAAAGAATATCATAATAAAATTTTCTACTTACTAAATGCGATAAGTACAGTTATCTTTTTATTAATTGTTTTCAACCTCCTTCCTTTTGCATTTGCGTTATTGCTATCAATAGTTCTTATTTTATTCATATCATTATCAATTACTTATTTCGTAAAATACGATGAATATAAGCATACAGAAGGACTGACTGCATGGTCAATAGCTAAGGCAAAAGAATTATTTAAAGGAAAACCGATAAACGATAAAGAAGGTAAAAAGATTATTGTAAGATGGAAAATTAAAGAAGGCGATGATAATACTGTTAATTTTTCCGAAAACGATATGAAACAAATGGCTGCCGAAACCGGCGACCTGGTTTACATTTCCGATTCAAGAAAATATCTTGGTGGACTTAAATCAGTTCATGCAGAATACGGAACACCTCACACCGAGGATGGAATAGTCTATATTAACAAAGAGCATAAACTTACCGGATTATTTATCGAAGGAAAGTTGCTTTCGGCAGAAAAGGAAATGTAGTTCTTCTTTGCTTGCGCAATTTTTAAAATAATTTAATTTGCTAATCAAATTACCACCACTTAAATTTTCCGCCGGTATTAATTAATAATTGTATTCAAGAATCGGACAACCTCACATGCCTTCATTCTTTAACACCTGGCTTCCTTTCATTTATCTTTATGGCGTAGGCGGATTTTTCTTTTTTGCCGGAATGATTTTAATCCGAAAATTAAAAGGAATTGACATGCGCCAAAAAAAACACCGTTTCTGGTGGAAGGTAATGTTCTTCGGATATTTCTATTTTATGATAATTCACGCCTTATTAATAATTGCAGCACTTTATTGGTAAACCAACATGGATAGATTACACACTATGGGAACCCAGACTGACTGGGTAGTAATGATTGTATACCTTGTAGCTATTCTTTTATTCGGAAGTTATTTTAGTAAGTATAACCATAACACAACAGATTTCTTTTTCGGTGGAAGAAGATTTTCCTGGTGGCTAATTGCAATGTCAATTGTTGCTACCGGCGTTAGCAGCCATAGCTTTGTTAAGTATTCCGCCAAAGCATGGGAATATGGTTTCTCCTCTTCTATGTCTTATATGAACGACTGGTTTTTCATTCCATTCTTCATGTTCGGATGGCTTCCGATTGTTGTCTATTCAAAAATTAGATCAATCCCTGAATACTTTGAAAAGAGATTTAGTCCCTCTGCACGGTTCTTCGTAACTATTTTACAGCTTCTATATCTTGTTGGTTATATAGGCATTGGATTCCTTACAATGGGTAAAGCAATTCTTCCTCTTATGCCTCCATCAATTAATCTATTTGGAATCGAAATAAATATAACATTGATGGGATTGATAATCGTAATTGCATTTGTGACTGGCGCCTATACAACTTTTGGGGGACAGATAGCAGTTCTATTTACTGATCTTGTACAGGGATTTATGCTTCTGCTTGCCGGATTAATGGTGTTTATAATTGGAATTGATTACGTAGGCGGATGGCATGCTTTCTGGAATTTATTACCAACCGATTGGAAATTACCTTTAGCACATTTTAATAAACCTTCTGATTTTAATTTTGTTGGAATATTCTGGCAAGATGGAATTGCCGGTTCGGTTGGATTTTTATTTATGAATATGGGTTTGATAATGAGATTTATGTCCGCTAAAAGTGTTAATGAAGGAAGAAAAGCCGCGGCATTTAATATTTTATTTATGCTTCCTGTTTCGGCAATAGTTGTAAGTGGAGGGGGCTGGATTGGTAAAGCAATGTCCATGTTGAGCAATTCCCCTATTCCCGCCAACACGGAACCGGATTTCATTTTTGTGGTTGTAGCAAATATTATAATGGGACCCGGAATTTTCGGATTTGTTATTGCATCTCTTGCAGCAGCTTTAATGTCAACGGTTAATACGTTATTAAACGCATGTTCGGCTGTATATGTTAATGATGTGTATGGACCGATTAAAGTTTGGCTGAAGAAAAGGAATAAGAATGATAAAGTAGATGAAAAGCGAGCATTACTTGTAGCAAGAATAGCCACAGTTGCATTTACTGTACTTGGTGTTTTAGCTGTAATTCCTTTCAGTTCTTATCCCACAGTTTACGAAGCGCATGGTTATTTTCATTCAACATTAACTCCACCGCTGGTTATAGCAATATTTTTAGGTGTCTTCTGGAAAAAGTTTACCCCGGCTGGTGTAATTGCAACCGTTATAGGCGGAGTTTCTTTAATGATTCTAGGTGCATATTATCCCGGCGTTTTAATTTCGCCATTCGATCAAGGCACACCAATGGATCCAGTTCATCCTTATACTTACATCGGAGCACTTTATAATACTCTTGTTTGTCTTGGTGTTGGTGTAATAGTTACTCTACTTCAAAAACAGTTTATCAGTATTGCCAATAGAATTAAGAAAGGATCAAGTCATAACCTTATAATTGTAACGTTGATTGTTATATCTGCAGTAATTTTTTCAATGGTAATTTTTAATATTGGTGGAGTGCAATTTCTTTTTAGTGCATCCTTATTAATGACTTTAATGATTTCTCTAATTTCAACATATTACATCAAGTATGATCCGGTAATAAAAACCGAAGGATTAACTGCCGGTTCAATTCATCGTGCAAAAGAACTATTCAAAGGATCTAAACTAAACGAACGTGAAGGTGACATAGTAAAAGTAAATTGGAAAATGAGAGAAGATGATGAGGACTTTATCAATTTATCGAAGCATGATATGAATAAGATGTATGCAGAAGAGGGAGACCTTGTTTATGTTACCGATGCAAGAAAATATTTAGGCGGATTAAAATCCTTTCATTCCCGGTTTGGTAAACCACATAATGAAGAAGGAATTATTTATATATCCAGAGAGCATGTTAAGAATGGACTCCTAATTAAAGGCAGACCACTTACTGCAGAAAAAGAAATGTAATTCTAATAATTGTGAGTCCAATTTAATTTAAAGCCCCGCATTAGCGGGGTTTTATTTTGAACTGAATTTATCTTTCAACTTCTCATTAACTATCGCTGGTACAAATTCAGAAACATTACCTTGAAATTGAGCCAGGTTACGTACAATAGTTGAATTAAGATAAGTATAACGCGCATGGGGCATCAAAAGAATTGTTGTAATATCGTCGGCAAGTTTTCTATTCATTAATGCCATCTGGAACTCGTATTCAAAATCACTTACTGCCCTTAATCCTCTTATTATCCCAACAGCGCCGACATTCCGTGCATGTTCAACTACGAGCCCATCGAAACAGTCAACTCTTACCCGGCTGAAACCCTTTAAACTTTCCTTTAGCATTTCTACACGTTCTTCGATTGTGAAAAGACAGGTCTTGGAAGGATTTTTAGCGACTGTTACAATTACTTCTTCAAATAATTCAATAGCGCGTTTAATAATATCAAGATGACCATTTGTAACCGGATCGAACGTTCCGGGATAGATTACTTTTGCCATAATTGCTGCTCCTAAATTTCTATTCTAAAATATATTTCATAAAATTAATTTACCAATGAAAAGTATTAAATATTCATAAATACTTGAATTGATAAATCAAACTATCACCTATTCGTTTAAATGCCTTGCATTTAAAATTCTCTTCATCTTCCGCTTTTGTTTGGATTGATCGCTCTACAAGCATTAAACCATCATCATCAAGAATCCTGTTAGATAATACATTCTCAACAACTTTATGAATTTCATTTTTGAAAAATGGTGGATCTGCAAGAATAATCTGATACTTGTGCTCACATTTCATTCTGGAAAATCTGACCGCATCCATTCTATAAATTTTACAATTTTCGTCTGCGTTAAGTGAAGAGATATTTTCTTTAAGAACTCTGGAAACATTATAATCTTTTTCAACAAAATGTACTTCTGCAGCACCTCTGCTTAACGCTTCCAGACCGAGCGAACCGGATCCAGCATAAAGATCAAGAACAAAAATATCTTCAAAATCAATTGAGTGTATTAGATAGTTGAAAAGTGATTCTTTCACCTTATCCGTAGTCGGTCTAACAAGATTCGACTTTGGAAACTTTACAACTCTTCCTTTAAATTTTCCGCCAATTATTCTCATTAAATTATTCTTATTGCTATTCCTGTTGCTGCAGTAAATGAATTATACTGAGATAAATATAGTGGGTTAGACTTTACTTCATCTTCGGCAAATAGTTTTTCGAACGGATTAATTTTTATTAAAGTTAAGCCAAGCACCCTGGAAATATTATCTGTAAATTCTCCTGTTACCGTCTGTCCGCTTAATGTAGCTTTCTTAATATTTTCTCTATTTACATTAAGTGTTGCAAGCTTTTCTATTGCACCATCCAGCTGCTCAAAAAAGTCCGCACCGTTTTTATTAAATATCTTATAATAGAATGGAGATAATCCCTCAAAGACCGCTAAAGAAGAGTTATGCTGATCGATATAAAAGCTTAATGTAATATCTTCCCTTTCCAATTCTCTATCCAGGTGCAAAAAGGCATTCGATGCAAGGTGCGCATTATCTACAAACTTTAGTTCGAATTTATTTTCCTTACAAAATTTGTTAATTGCTCCAACAATTTGCTTGCTTAGAGCGAATACTATCAGTTTATCTTCTGGTCTAACAGAAGATTTGTTAACCTCTACGTACTGAATATGGAATTCGTTGCTGTCGTACATTGGAAAGAGAATCGAAATTTCCCACCTTAACTGTTCAATAAGGTCTTTTTTGGTTAAAGCATTATCATAAGGTACTTCGAAAACCCGGAAGAAATTGTTTGGTAAAGTAAAAGAAATGGAATTTGAAGTAATGGTTTTTTTTTGAATTATTTTTGCGAGGGAATTCTGGAGAATGTTGATCAACTTTTCAACTTGAATATCAGGGAGAACCGGTTCTTTAAAGACTAGTTGATCTACATTCTCCAGGCAGAAATTATTTTGTTTATAACTTATTTCAACGAGCTGTAATTTCGTTTCAGTTAAATTTATTCCAACATGATTTTGAAACAACGGCATTAAATTAGTTACATTATTCCCACGAAGCGGTATTCTTCATAGCATCGCTTCTAAGGTCGCCGATTGTACCATAACCATCAGGACAACTGATAAAATATCTTTGTCCAATTGTTCTCATTTTATCTATTTTAATAATTCGGCCTCGTCTATCGATAATAGTATCTGCAACTTCGGAAGTATCCACCTGAACTAAAAATCTCATCCTGGATTTCGGGCTGAAAAAGAGAGAATCGGGTTCAAATAAGCCGGAGGATAAATTAACAAAAGGATTTGTAGATTTTTTAGTAACCGTATCAATTCCTTCTATTGCCTGTTTAACACTTTTATCAGTTTTGATAAAGGTTATTAAGCTATCAAGATTATCTGTAAACTTTCCGAATTTAGTTTGCCATAATCTTTCTGCTGAGCGAAGATTAGACATTCTTAATCTGGATTCCTGCTTAAAATATTTTTCTTGTTCAATTACTTCATTAGGATCTAAGTAGGCAACCTTAATTAATACGAAAACTAAAACAGCTATAATAGCGTATAATACAAAATGCATATACCAGGGTTCACCTTTAATCATTATTTTTCCTCCAGAGATTATTTATTTACTGAAATTAAATTTTTTATTTTCTCAAGTTTAGCTTTTCCAATTCCTTTAACATTCAGAAGATCATCAATTCTGTTAAATATTCCGATTTTGTTTCTATAATCAATAATATTTTGAGCTGTCTTTATTCCAATACCGGGAAGCTCAGCAAAGTCATTTAACCCGGCTTTATTTATATCTAATTTATTTGTAGCCGAAAAGCTTTCCGATGCCTTGTTTTTTTCTTTTTTAGCGATTCTAAAATCTGAAAGTTCAGGCTTAGATTCAACCCTTTTTTGTGTATTTTTTTGGAGACTATCCTCATCAATAGGATTAATTGAAGCATTATAAAAGGTGCTATCCTCTTTTGAATAATCAAACTCAAGTAAATCCGGGTTGTCGCTTTTACTTTTAATGATATTAATTATTATTCCTAAAAAGAGAGTTGAAAGAAGAAATAATATAATTCTGGATTCTGTTTCAGTAAAACCGATTTTATTGGAAATTTTATTAAGTATTTTCATCATCGCCCCCAATTAATTCCAGCGTAAGATAAAATAGCAAATAGAGAAATCAGGTTTACAAAAAACGAATTTTGAAAAGTTTTTAATTACCCGGTTTAATATTGGGTAATTTTTGTAATTCTTTCAATAGGTCTTTTTCTTTTGATGTAACATTTTTAGGAACATGAATATTAATTTTAACAAGCTGATCGCCGGCACCGTGTTTATTAAGATGCTGAATTCCCTTCTCGCGCATCTTTAAAAATTTACCCGATTGAGTTCCCGGATCAATTTTTAGTTTTGCTTTTCCATTTAGTGTTGGGACTTCAACTTCTGTTCCTAATACCGCTTCAGGGTAACTAATATTTAGTTCATAAATTATATTATCGCCATCGCGCACAAATAAATCGTGACGGACTTCTTCGAAGATAACAATTATATCACCGGGTTGACCGCCATTTTTACCAAAATTTCCTTCACCGCGCATAGTCATATAACTTCCATCGAAGACTCCGGCTGGTACATTTATTTTAATTGTCGATTCAGAATTAACACGCCCATCCCCTGAACATTTTTGGCATGGATCAGAAATAATTTTACCCGAACCGCCGCAATTATTACATGGCGCAATATTAACAAACTGACCGAAAATGGATCTTGAAACCTGTCTAATTTCTCCCGTGCCATTACAAACAGAACATGTTTTAAAACTTCCGGTAGTTTTAGCTCCTGTTCCACTACAATCTTCGCATTTATTATATTTTTTTATCTTAACTTTTTTTGTTGTTCCAGTAGCAATTTCTTCAAGTGTAAGTTTAAGAGTAATCTTAAGATCGGATCCGGGAGTACCGGATTGTTTCTGTCTGGTTCTCTGCGAATTTGATCCGCCGAAGAAATCGTCGAATATTGAAGAGCCGCCAAAAGCACCTCCAAAAATATCCGAGAAGTGACTGAATATATCATTTACATTCTGATAGCTATGGAAATCCTGACCGCCACGTAAACCGCTATGACCGTATCGATCGTATTTAGCTCTCTTTTCGTCATTGCTTAGAACTTCATAAGCTTCGGCAGCTTCTTTGAAATTCTCTTCGGCTTCTTTATTGCCCGGGTTTCTATCCGGGTGATATTGCATAGCAAGTTTTCTATATGCTTTTTTAATTTCATCCTGAGTAGCGCCCTTTGCAACGCCTAATATTTCGTAATAATCTCTTTTACTCATTTAATTCTTACCCTTCAATCTTAGTATCCTTCCCTTTTTTTATTCTGATTTTTTTTCTTCGTCGTTACTAACGGCAGAACTTACAATAACTTTAGCATGACGTATAACTTTATCTTTATAAAGATAGCCCTGTTCAATAACATCAATTACTGTATTTGGCTCAACGCCCGGGCTGGGCTGCTGCATTAATGCCTCGTGATAGTCCACATCAAATTGTTTTCCCTTAGCATCAATTTTCTTAACACCCTGGGATTCTAAAATTTTTGTAAACTTTTCGTAAACAAGCTCCAGTCCTTTTTTAAGGGATTCAAAACTGTTATCATCATTAACATGGTTAAGTGATCTCTCGAGATCGTCGTAAACAATTAACGTGCTTTTTATAAATGGCTCGGCAGCAAACTTAAGCAGGTTAATCTGATCATTCTCTGTACGTCTCTTATAGTTTTCAAATTCAGCTGCTTTCCTTAGAAGCAAATCCTGTAATTGCTTAACATTATTTTCCAATTCATTTATTTTCTGTTGTGCGGCTGTCAATTCCTCTTTTGATGATTCTTCACTTGATGATTTTCTTTCAATCTCAATTTTAGAATCATTTTCATTAATACCTGTTTCGGTTTCCTGTTCAATATCTTTATTATTCAATTCTTCCATAGGTTCTTTCTTTTTTTTCATAATTCCTATCTTTGTTTGGTTAATTCGTGTGTTAGTTGTTCGGCAATATAAACTACTGCCGCAATAATTTTGGAATAGTCCATTCTCTTAGGACCCATAATTCCTAATGTACCTTTCAAATCGCCAACTTTATATTCCTTGGTAATAAGACTATAGTCCGATAATTTTTCATCGAGATTTTCTTTACCTATTGAAATGCTTAGATCAATATCCTGATTTTTGTTTTTATCGAGGATATGAATAATAACATCTTTATTTTCAATTAGCTCAATAACACTCTGGAATTGCTCATGGTCTTCGAATTCTGGTTGCGAAAGAATATTTTTAGCGCCCGAAATAATTGTTTTATCGCTGCTTATATCTGTAAATATTCTGTCAACTGATTCAACAAAAACTCTAATGATAGGTCTAACCGAATCGCTGTTAAAATCTTTAATCCTATCATTGAATGTTGATCGGATTTCTGAGAATCTTAAACCGGATAGTCGTTCATTTAAAAACTGCTGAACAGTTGATAAATGATTTTCATTTACCTCCGCATCAATTTCTAATGTAATTGTCTTTATCAATCCGGATTGAACTGTAACAATAACAAGTATCCTTGTAGATGATAGCTTTACTATTTGAATCTTTTCCAGTATTGCCTGTTCAAACTTTGGATAAGTAACAAGTGCAAGCTGGTTTGTAAGACCGCTTAAAATTGTTGATGTTATTTTTAATAAATCTTCAGTTTCTGAAGCAGCCTGACTAAGATTAACATTTACTATCGATTTAACTTCCGATTCCAGGTTTGGCGGATCCATTAATGAATCAACATAAACTCTGTAGCCTTTGTCAGTTGGAACTCTACCAGCAGATGTATGAGGATGATCAAGGTAACCAAGATCTTCAAGGTCAGCCATAATATTCCGGATAGAAGCCGGCGAAAGCCCAACATTATATTTCTTCGAAATATTTCTTGAGCCAACCGGATTTGCGGTAAGTATAAACTGGTGAATAATAAACCGCAGAATCGCCTTTTCTCTCTCTTTTAGCTGATACTCAGTCATAAATTTTCATAATATTCAAAAACAACGGGCACAAAGTTATCAAAAAATAAGGAATTTTTCATTTTGTATTTCCGGCATTAATTCATACAAATCGTAAGACAAAAAAATTGTCCGAAAAGTTTCTGATAAATAAATATGATTATATTTCACAAACAAAAAATCAGATTCTAAGAAAATGAATAATACCTACAAAAGTACCGGTGTTGATATCGATGCCGGAGACAAGACTGTTGAAAAGATTAAGGTCCTGGCAAAATCGACATTTAACAAAAACGTATTATCCGGTATAGGTCACTTTGGCGCATTTTATCAAATTGACCTCCTTAAATATAAAAATCCAGTCCTTGTTTCCAGCGTAGACGGTGTAGGAACAAAATTAAAAATTGCATTTATGATGGACCGGCATCATACTGTTGGTCAGGATCTAGTAAACCATTGTGTAAATGATATTGCTGTATGCGGAGCCGAACCTCAGTATTTTATGGATTATCTTGCATTCGGTAAACTTATTCCGGAAAAAGCTGAACAAATAATAAGAGGATTTTCAATTGCGTGTAAAGAGAATAATGTTGCATTAATTGGTGGCGAAACCGCTGAAATGCCGGGCCTTTATTCCGAAGATGAGTATGATATTTCCGGAACAATAGTTGGAATTGTTGAACGTGATAAGATTATTGACGGAAGAAATGTAATAGCCGGCGATTGTCTTATCGGATTTAGATCGAACGGATTACATACAAATGGCTACTCGTTAGCAAGAAAGGTTCTTCTGGAAAATTTCAGTCTGAATGATAAACCGCATGGTTTCGATACAGCATTAGGGGACGAGCTTTTAAGAATTCACAAATCGTACTTAAAGCTGATTAGCCGTCTTAAAGAAAAAAATAATGTGAAAGCTTTTTCGCATATAACCGGCGGTGGTATTATTGGTAATACAATACGGGTTGTGCCTAATAACCTCTCTATTACAATTGATTGGTCTGCCTGGGAAATTCCCGCAATTTTCAAATTGATTCAGGAGACCGGTTCAATTAATGACGAAGAGATGAGAAAAGTTTTTAATCTTGGCATCGGATTAATTGCAATTGTTAATAAAAAAGAAATTGATGGAATACTAAGCACTGCTGCAGAAGCTGGTGAAACAGGATTTGTTTTAGGCCAGATAAAAAATTAGAAGAACGTTATTTAATTTTATTTTGTTATTTATATAAGATTGACTAAAAGGAAAACAATGTTTGTTGATACACATGCACATTTATTTTATCCGAATTACAACGGTGATCTTAATGATGTTATTGAAAGAGCAAAAAATTCGGGTGTTGATTTTATAATTGTTCCTGCTACAGATCTTGCTTCTTCTGCCCGGGCAATCGAACTGGCAGAGAAGTATGATTTTATTTATGCTACTGTTGGAATTCACCCGCACGATACTAAAGATTTTACAATCGATTTAATTCCTTTATTAGAGAAGACCGCAAAACATCCGAAAGTTGTTGCTATTGGAGAAATCGGTTTGGACTACTATTACGATTTCTCTCCCAAAGAAAAACAATTATTAGCATTCGAAGAGCAGATTAAGCTTGCACTAAAACTTAATCTTCCCATCATCGTTCATAATCGCGACTCGAATGACGATATAATGAACATCGCAAGAAAATATAAAGACTCAGGTTTACGAGCTCAGTATCACTGCTTTGCCGGTTCTATAGAAGATGCACGGGAGCTGATTGAAATGCATCATTTTATTTCTTTCCCCGGTAACATTACTTTTAAGAAAGCTGATAACCTGCGTAAAGTTTTAAGCCGAATTGCAGTTGAGAACTTATTACTTGAAACAGACTCGCCTTTTATGACTCCTGTTCCCCACCGCGGAGAACGTAATGAACCGGCTAATATAAAACTTGTTGCAGAAACAATTGCAGATGTTCATAATTTAAGGACCGACGACGTGGCTCTTACAACATCGTATAATGCTTATAAACTGTTTGGAATTGGATATAAACCGGCTCTTAGCTTCACATATCAGATTGGTAACTCACTTTATATTAATGTTACTAATAGATGCAATGCCGATTGCATCTTTTGCGACCGGAAGGGGGAAGCTGTAATTAACGGTTATAATCTGAAAATGAAAAAATCGGAAGAACCCGAAGCCTATGTTTATATTAAAGAAATTGGTGATCCTAAACGATTTAAAGAAATTGTTTTTTGCGGATATGGTGAACCAACTATTAGATGGGATGTAGTTAAAGAAATTGCAAAGTATGTAAAAGAAAACGGTGGTTCTACAAGAATGAATACCGATGGACATGGAAATTTTATTAATAAAAAAGATATTACTCCGGAGTTGAAAGGATTAATTGATACGGTTTCGATAAGTCTTAATTCTATTAATGCCGAACAATATGGAGCGCTCATGAGAGTTGATCCTTCTATGCATAAAGAAATGCTCGACTTTGCAATTAAAGCTAAAGAGTACACTCACGTTATTATGTCGATTGTTGGACTTAGTCAGGTTGATGCAGAAGCCGCCAAAAAATTTGTGAATGAACAATTAGGCGTTGATTTTAGAGAACGGGAATATTTTTGAAAAAATTATTCTCACCAAATAAAATATTTTTTGTAATTCTGTTTTTATTTGTTGCTGCAAATTCATTTCCTCAGCAGAAGAAATCAAAACTGGAAAATGAGATTAATAAAGTAATCTCTACAGATTTTTTTAAAAACAGCCAAATTGCAATTGATGTTTACGATTTAACTTCTCAAAAAGTTTTATATCGTAAAAATGAAAAACTTTTACTCCGCCCGGCTTCTACAATAAAATTACTAACAACAGCGGCTTCAATTTTATTTTTAGCCGATTACAGATTTTCTACATCGCTTTATTACAAAGGGGACTTACAGGATTCAATTTTGTTTGGTGATCTTTATGTTGTAGGTGGTTTAGACCCTGAATTTTCTCTTCGCGATTTGGATACTCTCATTTTTAAAATACGTAACTCTGGTATTAAAGAAATTAGAGGAGATCTATTAGCAGACATTTCTGCAATGGACTCTCTCTTTTGGGGCAGTGGATGGATGTGGGATGATGACCCGGCACCAAGTTCGCCTTACATGTCTGCACTTAATATTAACGATAATTGCATTAAAATAAACTACTCTCCTAATTTCCTGGGTAAACCAGCACTAATCACTACAACTCCGGAAACTAATTTTGTTACGGTGTCTAATAATTCAATAATGACCGACAAAAAATACTCTGCATTAAAAGTTACACGCGATTGGATAAACCGCAGCAACATTATTAATGTAACCGGTGAATTATCTATTAATGAAAAACCCGGCGAGACCATATTAAATATTTTCGACCCGACTAATTATTTTCTTTCACTACTTAAAGAAAATCTTATAAGAAATAAAATCAGTTTCAGCGGTCAGACAAAGATTTCCACACTTGAAAATGGAGCGAAAGAAATTTTCACTTATAACAGGACGATTGATTCAACGGTAATAAATGTAAACAAGAACAGTAATAATCTACGCGCTGAAATGCTTCTGAGAGCACTGGGATTAAAATATTCTGGAAAACCGGCATCGGAAGATAAAGGAATTAAATTAATAGACAGTTTAATTACAATTCTGGGCATGGATCCTAAGTCGTACAAAATTGCAGATGGTTCAGGTCTCTCTTTTTATAATCTTATTTCTGCTGAATTATTAACAGGGCTTCTAAAATATTTTCATTCAAACGGTTATGAATCCTTCACAAAACTATTTAATTCACTTCCTGTAGCCGGTATTGATGGAACATTAAAAGATAGAATGAAAAAATCTCCCGTATTTCAAAAAGTGAACGCAAAAACCGGGACAATAAGTGGAGTAAGCAATCTAAGCGGTTATTTAACAACAAAATCTAACCATTTAATTGCATTTACAATCATGATTCAAAATTTTACGGGACCTTCAAAAATTGCGCGGGAGGTTCAAGATAAAATTTGCGAGATAATTTTTAATAATTAAGTGCATGAAAACATTTATTCAATATACAATATCAACAATCCCGAGAAATAACGAACTTATCAGCGGAATGATGTGGCAGTTCGATCTCGATGGAATTAATGAATCTGAACTGGGCTTAAAGATATTTGTTGATTCGAACAAATCAATTTCGGAAGAAGAAATAACATCGGTTTTAGAATTTGCTAAAGGTGAACGATTGATTTCTGAATACTCCATCCAGAGAGAAATAATTGAGGATAAGAACTGGAATGAAGATTATGAAAAGAATGTTAACGTAATAGAGATTACGGATAGAATTGTTATTAAACCGACTTTCAAAGAGTACGTTTCTGATAGCAATAAAATAGTAATAACAATTGATCCTAAAATGTCATTCGGCACCGGCGAGCACGAAACCACAAAACTGATGGTAAGAATGATTGAGAAATATATTCGTAAAAATGACTTCGTCTTAGATGTCGGTTCCGGAACGGGTATATTAGCAATTACATCGGTATTACTCGGAGCAAAAAATGCAATTGGAATTGATAACGATGAATGGTGTTTATTAAATGGAAAAGAAAATGTTGTAATTAACTCATTAGAAGATAAGGTGGAAGTAAGGCAAGCTGAAATTCAGCAAATAAAAGAAAAAGATTTTGACCTGATTGTTGCGAATATTAACAAGCACATTTTAATTGAAATTGCACCCTACCTTAGATTAAAAATTAAGGAGACAGGTAAGCTTATAATTTCCGGTCTCCTTAAATCTGATACTGAAGACATAGTAAGTAAATTCCAACTTCATAATTTTGTGATGATTGAAAAAATAGAGCTTGGCGATTGGGTTTCAATCGTCTTTATTGTATCAATATCACATTAATTTACCTAGAATGTTATTGAACTGTTTTTGCTCGTTATCGGATATTTTAGTAACCAACGAGGCAATGTTCTCATAATATGCCGGTAAAATCTTTTCTAATTTCGATTTTCCGGAATTAGTTAACTCAGCAGTAATTACTCTGCGGTCCTCTTTGGAATGAACCCGTTTTACAAATCCCATTTCCTCAAGGTTATCAACAACACAGGTAATGTTTGCACCTGTTACCATTGTTTCTTCGCTGATCTTTTTGAGGGGAACTGGTCCGAGTTTATAAATCACCTCCAGGACGCAGAATTGAGGGGCTGTCAGTTTTTCACCGAACATTTGCTTTGCTTGCACTTTACGGAACTTATCGTGCACTTTTGCTAGCCTGTCCCAAAGCTGGAGGGCAGTTTCAGCTTTCTGGCTTTGCATCAGTTAAGTCTCCTATTTTGTTAGATTAATGGTTGCTTAATGACTCCAGGAATAATTACAAGCTCTACTTATAAACTTAAAGAATTAATTTTTAATAGGGAAGTAAAATTTTAATAAAAATTAATTTTATTTATTTACTTTACTCTTTACATAGTAGTTCTTAATTCATGCAATTTGAAACTTGCCGACCAAAACATATATTTAAAAAGTAATTAATTCCAGAATAAAATTTTGACCTTAAATACCGCCAAATTAATTGATTTTCTTAACTTATCGAGACTCAGGTCCTCAAGGAATCCTAATAATTCATTTTTTGTCTACGTGCAACCGATTGATGAACTTTTCTTAGGCAAAGCACTTTCCTTTATAAACCAGGATTCTGAAAGTAGTTTTTACTGGAATAATCCGGATTCCAGTGAGATATTTTTAGCAATTGATGAACTCTTGAAAATAAATGAGATCACACAGCTGGAAGATCTAAACTTTATTTCGAACAAAGATGACTTTCAACTGGAAAGAATTCCTGAAATTCTTGTTTCGATAAAATTTCCTTCAAACAAAGCTGAAACTATCTGGCAAGCTTTTGAACATTCAACATTTTTTATCCCAAAATTTATTTTTTACCAAAAAGAAAATTCTTTCTACCTGATTATTTTTTCCCATTCAGCAGAAAATAAAACCAGCACAATAATTATTGAAGAGATTGAGCAGCGGTTGGAGAAAATTATTTCAAGTAAAACTCAAAACCAGAATCAAAGCGGGCTTACTATTCTCAACCAGATAAAATATGATGAATGGGAAGGAATGATTAAACACTCCCTCCAAAAAATAAGCGAGGGTAATATCCGGAAAGTTGTTTTATCAAGATACCTTGATTGTGAAATTACTAATACACCCGATTTGACTCTACTTACAAACAATTTGAAGGATGATTATCCAGCCAGTTATTTATTTATTTACAGAAAGTCGAAAGCTATTTTTTTAGGTGCTTCACCGGAAAAATTATTTGTAATCAACAAAAAGATTATTGAGACTGAAGCACTTGCCGGAACAGTAAAACGTGGTGAAACAGATTCTGCCGATAATCAATTGTCCGAGTTTTTACTAAATGATAAAAAAGAACTTGCAGAACACTATAATGTTGTTGAGTATATCCTCAATGCTCTTTCGGAGTTTGCTGACGGGATTCAATTTGACAAACCTTCAATTAAAAAACTAAAATACGTTCAGCATTTGTGGACTCCAATTAAGGGAACCCTAACGGGTAAACCCTCTATTAAATCAATCATTAACAAACTCCATCCCACCCCGGCAGTATGCGGAGATCCAAAGGAAACAGCATTAGATATAATCAACAACCTTGAAAATTACGATAGAGGTTTATTTACAGGTGTATTAGGATGGTATAGCGGAGATGGATTTGGAGAATTCGCTGTTGCTATTAGATCCGCATTAATTAAAAAGAATAAACTAATGCTTTTTGCCGGATCCGGTATTGTTAAAGGTTCCTCCCCGGAAAAAGAATTTTATGAAACTGAATTGAAATTGAAATCTATTTTGTCTTTATTTCAACATGAACCAGCAAATTAATCGTAATATCTTGTGGTGTAATACTTTTGTTAATCAGTTAATTGAGAACGGGATAAAAAATGTTTGCATCTCACCCGGATCCAGAAGTACACCGCTTACACTGGCATTTTCATTAAGCAAAAAATTCAATTTGTATCCTATTGTTGATGAGAGGTCTTCAGCATTTTTTGCTTTAGGATTGGCAAAAGAATCCCGAACTCCAAGTGTAATTATTACTACATCCGGTACTGCGGTTGCAGAAATTTACCCGGCTATAATAGAAGCTTACTACCAGAGAATCCCATTGATTGTTTGTACCGCCGATCGTCCGCCCTATTTAAGGAACAGGGGTGCTAACCAGACAATTAATCAAAACAATATTTTTAAGAATCACATAAGATTTTTTTACGATACCGGACTTCCCACGATTGATTACTCAAGATTTGTAAAACTTACAGATAACATAAAGAAGGGATTGCAAATTGCATTAGACCAGAATCCGGGGCCCATACATTACAATTTGCCATTCGATAAACCTTTTGAACCTGATAATTATACAGATATTATTGAGAAAAAACTGACAGAAAAAATATATTTACTTACTAAGAGTAAAGTAAAACAAAGTTCTGAAGATGTAATTACACCGGGATTAAGTGAATTGCTTAAGTCAATTGAAAAAAAGAATAAGGGAATAATAGTTTGCGGTTATAATAATTATGGAACTGAATTTAATAGAGTACTTTTTAAATTATCCGATATAACCGGCTATCCTATCTTTGCCGATGGCTCTTCCGGACTTAGATACGGTGCTTACTCTAATAAGAACATTATCGAAAATTATAATGCGCTAATAAGATCAGATGAATTTTGCAAAAAATTTGATCCTGAAATAATTATTCTTTTTGGCGGGGCACCCACATCCAATCAAATGCACGATTTTGTAAAAAAAAGCCGCGCTGAAAAAATTATTATAAATCAATTTGGCGATAGGAACGATCCCACCCTTACTGCTAAAAAAGTAATTAGGATAAATCCTGTAAAGTTCTGCAAAACAGTTTTATCAGCATATACCGGGAATAGAGTAAATGATGATTGGCTTAACAATTTAATTAATATGAATAAGTTGGTTGATAAAATTAAAAACAGGTTCATTGGTTCAAAGAATTATTCATTCGAAAGCAAAGTTGTTTTTGATCTTCTCAATTTTCTACCTGAAAAGTGCAACTTAATGATATCCAACAGTTTGCCTATAAGGGATATAGACTTTTTCTCATCCTGTTCAAAGAAACAGATTCAAGTATTTACAAACCGTGGCGCAAGCGGAATTGATGGAATTAATTCAACCGCATTAGGAATTGCGATTAATTCCCGGCAACCAACATTTCTATTAACCGGCGACTTAGCATTTTATCATGATTTAAACGGGCTTTATAATTCGGTCGGTTTCAATATCCCGATTACGATAATTCTGATAAATAATGGTGGCGGCGGTATTTTTCAATCTTTACCGATATCCCGTTTCGGAAAGATTTTCAGGACAAATTTTTTGACACCATTGAAACTTGAATTCAATAAAATTGTCAAAGCATTCAAAGGTATTTATTATATTGTAAACGGAAGTAAAGAATTTAATGCTGCTCTTAAAAAAACGATTAAAAATAGGAAGCTAAGTGTTATCGAAATTAGAACTAATGCAAAGCTCTCTTCTCAATATCGTTCCCGCTTCTGGAAAATATCAACCGGAGAAGTCGGAAAATTTATAAATGATAATAAAAATTGATGATATTGATTTCAATGTTCTTGTAGATGAATCGAAACTAAAATCAGAAAAAACACCGGTCATTTTTTTACATGGATTCACCGGGCAATCCGAAGATTGGAAATTTATATTTGACAAACTCTCTTCTCATTTTATTCCGGTTGCAATTGACCTGATTGGTCATGGCAAATCATCATCACCAATTAATCCGAGATATTATTCAACCGCGGCAATTACATGTCAGCTTAATAAAATAATAAGCATACTCGGCTTGAAGGAAGTTATACTTGTTGGTTATTCAATGGGTGGTAGAGCTGTAATTTCCTACTGTGCAAGATATAATCAAAACATCCTGGGAGCTGTATTAGAAAGTAGTACTGCCGGTATTCAGGATTTTAACCAGAGAAAAGAAAGAGTTGAATTTGATTTGCTCCTTTCGGAAAAAATAAAAACAGAAGGAATTGAAAAATTTCTTGAATACTGGTTTAACATTCCTCTTTTTGAATCGCTTAAAGATATTTCTTATAGTGATGAACTTAAGAACCAAAGAATGAAAAATAGTGTTATAGGATTATCTAACATGCTTGCCGGATTCAGTACCGGTTTAATGCCCGACTTCTGGGGTAGATTAAAGGAGTTTAATTTTCCGGTATTTTTAATAAGCGGCGGATTAGATGAAAAATATACAGACCTGAATTCTAAAATGGCTTTACTACTCCCGGATTCAAAGCATGAAATTATTAAGAAATGCGGTCATAATACTCATTTAGAAAACCCGGTGCTTTTTACTAAATTAGTCAACAATTTTTTAACTTCTATTCACGTAAAAAGGTAAACGATGAAGTACAACTGGATAAAAGCAAAAGAATACACAGATATTATTTACGAAAAGCTGGATGGAATTGCCAAAATTTCGATTAACCGGCCAGAAAAAAGAAATGCCTTCCGCCCTGAAACAACCCAGGAACTGTATGACGCATTTGCCGATGCGCGGGAAGACAGCAGCATTGGCGTTATTCTTTTAACCGGAAACGGTCCGGCTAAAGATGGTAAATATTCTTTTTGTTCCGGAGGCGATCAATCAATTAGAGGTAATAAAGGATACGTCGGTAAAGACGGAGTTCCAAGACTTAATATACTTGATGTTCAAAAACAAATTAGAAGCATACCCAAACCTGTTATTGCTCTGGTTGCCGGATATGCAATTGGCGGTGGACATGTTTTACATGTAATCTGCGACTTAACTATTGCAGCTGATAACGCAATATTTGGTCAAACCGGTCCAAAAGTTGGAAGTTTCGACGGCGGATTCGGATCGAGTTATCTCGCAAGAATTGTAGGACAAAAGAAAGCTCGCGAAATCTGGTACCTCTGCCGTCAGTATAATGCTAAGGAAGCACTTGAAATGGGATTGGTAAATAAAGTTGTTCCGGTAGAAGAACTTGAAGATGAAGGTGTTCAGTGGGCAAAGGAAATTCTTGAGAAGAGTCCTCTTGCAATAAGATTATTAAAATCAGCATTTAATGCAGAACTTGATGGACAAACCGGAATTCAGGAATTAGCCGGCAATGCAACTCTGTTATATTATATGAGCGACGAAGCACAGGAAGGAAAAAACGCATACAACGAAAAACGGAAACCGGACTTTAAAAAATTCCCGAGAGTGCCATAATACATTTCATTAAAAAAATTTTCCTGTTACATTATTAAGAATATGATTACATCAACTACCAACACAATTTCTAAATTAGATGCATGGATATTAGCATCGCGTCCTAAAACACTTTTAGCAGCACTTGTGCCGGTTGTAGTTGGAACCTCAATTGCCATCAATGATAATAAGTTTCATCTAACCGCAGCATTAATTGCACTGCTCTGTTCAATATTAATTCAGATCGGGACAAATTTTGTAAACGACCTTTACGATTTTTTAGCCGGAACAGATAAAAAAGAACGTTTAGGACCACAACGTGCGGTGGCTTCTGGAATTATTTCGGTTAATCAAATGAAAGCTGGAATAATAATCTCATTCGGACTTAGCTTCATATTAGGATTATATCTTGTGTATTTAATCGGTTGGGAAATTTTATTGATAGGAGTTATTTCAATTATTGCCGGTATAGCATATACCGCCGGTCCATTTCCACTTGCATATAACGGACTTGGAGATGTAGCCTCATTCCTTTTCTTCGGATTGATTGGAACTGTAGGAACTTATTACGTTCAGGCAGAGGAAATTACGGCTACAGTTTTCTGGTCATCTGTTCCTGTCGGCGCATTAATTACAAATATTCTCGTCGTTAATAATTACCGCGATCGCCTCGAAGACCAATCGAATGGTAAACATACTTTAGCTGTTATGATGGGCGAAAAATTTACCCGGATTCAATATGTTGCGTTCATGATACTTTCGTATTCAATTCTTTTGATTGTATTCTTTTCTTATAAGCAAAGCTTATTAGTTTTTTTACCTCTGCTTAGTTTACCAGTTGCCTTAAAACTTATTAGAATGATATATACACTTCACGGTAAAGAATTAAATAAAACATTAGAGCTCACCGCAAAACTTTCTGCATTATACGGATTGCTTTTTGCAATCGGTATCTTGTTATGACCATCAAAGAAATAAAATACAAACCATTCAAAGTTGGATTTAAGAAGCCATTCATAAGCTCTTCACAAAAAATAATTGAAAGAATCGGTTTCTACTTGGTTATTACTGATCATCAAGGGAACAAAGGAATAGGCGAAGTTTCACCTTTGCCCGGTTTGAGCAAGGAAAACATTGTTCAGACCGAGGAAGATATCAATTACCTCATTAAATTTTTTTCAATCGGCGAGTTTGAATTACGTAATAAATTATGGAATAAAATTTCTCAGGATAGAATAATTGCTCCTTCGGTTCGCTTCGGATTTGAACAAGCTCTATTTAGCTTAGCAATAAAACAGAAAGCAAGTTTTGAAGCTCAAATACTTGGGTTAACAAATAAAAATACGATCGAAGTAAACTCAATAATTGCTCTTGATAATGAGAATGAAGTACTTAATCGAGTTAATAGCGAAATTAATTCCGGTTATAAAACAATAAAACTGAAAGTCGGGCGCGATAATTTTGCTGATGATCTCCGCATCATCGAATTAGTAAGAAAAAATATCCCTGAAAAAATTAATCTCCGTCTTGATGTAAACGGCGCATGGGATATTGACACTGCTTATAATCACATTCAACAATTATCTCCTTTCAACATTCAATTTATCGAAGACCCGTGCAGTCATGCCGATTGCATGGCAAAACTTTCTAAAGTAAGTCCCATTCCTATTGCACTGGATTTCCCGACAACTTCGATGGATGATCTGGAGATGTATATTGTTAACCGGACTTTTAATTACATTGTTATCAAGCCGATGATTCTCGGATCTGTTTTTGAACTGATAAAAATGATAGAACTCGCAGAAACAAAAAATGTTAACCTGATAATTTCATCTGCATTTGAAACCGCGGTTGGGCGAAGCATGCTTGTATTTCTTGCTTCCCTTACCAAACACAACTATGCACATGGATTGGCAACGTCAGAATACTTACAGAATGAAACTGTAAATGATCAGTTCCCGATTTGCAATGGTGAAATTAAATTCGATTATAAATTATTCCCTCCAAAATTTGAAATTGGACTATGACTTTTATTACCAATAAAACACACTGGCTTCTGGAACAAAGTAATAAGTACGGCGAGAAACCGGCAATAATATACGGCGAGTCATCGCTCTCTTATTACTATCTTTTCGAGCAATCAGCCCGATACTCTGAAGCATTAATGCAAAAAGGAGTAATACCCGGAGATAAAATTGCTCTTTTACTTAAGCACTCTCCGGAATTTATTTTTGCAATTAACGCATTATGGCTGGCCGGTGCAATTCCGGTTTTAATTAATACCAGAAACACACTTGAAGAGATTGAGTATCAAACGGAATTTACAAATGCAAAGTTTATAATAACGGATTTATCCAACCGGGAGAAAGTAAGAACTATAAAGTCCCCCGGTGTAATGTTGATTAATGATTTTATTCTCTCTCGTGTTCCGGAAAATAAAAAAGCCGGTTTCAATTTGAACAATACCGCTCTCATTCTTTTCACATCCGGTAGTACACGCAAACCAAAAGCTGTTGTTCACACATTCGGTAGTCTCTATCAAAGTGTTCTACTAACACACTCTTTCTCACAGTTATCAGAAAGTGATATCTGGTTAGGTTCGTTGCCGCTTTATCACATCGGCGGATTTATGATTATTATCCGCTCACTCATTTCGGGAGCAACACTAACGTTACCTTATTCAACGGGTTATTACGAAATTAACGAGGCACTTGTAAAATACAATCCAACTCATATTTCATTAGTATCAGCAACACTTAAACAATTAATTGATAATGCGGCTATTCCAAATATAAATCTCAAACAGCTCTATCTTGGCGGCGGACACCTCGATTCTGCTCTATGTTCATTAGCTATTAACAAAGGATTTCCAATTGTAAAAGTTTACGGCTCAACCGAAACGTGTTCGATGGTATCCGCATTATCTACCGAGGACTTTTCCAGCAAACCTGAATCTGTTGGTAAACCGTTAGGCGATACAGAAATTAATATTGCAGATAAAAACGGAACATTCTTAAAATCTTATATGCAGGGGGAGATTTTTGTTAGAAGTAAATCATTGCTTAAAGAATATTTTTCCGATGCAGATGAATCGAGCAAAAAACTAACAGACGGTTATTATCGAACCGGTGATTTCGGATGGTTTGATGGCGAAGGTTATTTACATATAGAATTACGCCGGGAAGACCTGATTGTAACCGGTGGAGAAAATGTTAATCCGAAAGAGGTTGAACAATTTATTATTCAACTCCCTTCTATAATCGATACTTATGTTTTTGCTGAACCGGATGAGACATGGGGACAAATTATCTGCGCCGCAATTGTAACAAATAGCGGCATAACCGCAAATGAACTAAAGGAACAGCTGAAAAATATGATGGCTTCCTTTAAAGTCCCAAAGAAGTTTTATTTCCTTGAAAAGATTCCGAGAAATGATCTTGGCAAAATTGAAAAAGAAAAATTGATGAAACTACTTAAGTAAATGTTCCGATAATTTTGAATACAATTCCTTTGGTAATTCTGTTTTCTTAAAACTCTTCTTAGAAACACAAACATGAACAGTCTTTGCAGTTGCAGATACATGAAGATCCACCTGGTGAATTTTATAACTGAGCTCGAAAGAAGAATTCATTAATTGCGAAACCCAGACATCAATTATTAATTCATCTCCTACTTTAATCGGTCTTAAATAATCTCCTTCGGCATGAACTATCGGCAGAACAACTTCTCTGTCAAAAAACAGATCTCTACCTATATTTAAACTTCTCATAAAATCTTCGTATGCAGCATGAGTAAACTTGAATAAGCTTGCATAAAAAATAATTCCGGCCGGGTCAGCATCATAAAAATAAACTTTTGTAAATGAGTTGAACATTTCTCTCTCTTTTTTATTGCAATCTAATTATTTGATCATAATTTTACTATTGTTTTGATGATAATTAAATATGAATATTTTATGACTTACACACGTTGTAACTTTTTTTTAATTTTGGCACAAATGAAAGCGGGAACTATGAAATTTCTAATTGCAATAATGATTATTGTTTCAACGATAGGGGCACAGGACCTGAAAAGAGAATTTTATCCTAATGGCCGTCTCAAATCCGAAGGTTACTTCGAAAACGGGATTAAGAACGGAGTTTATAAAGAGTATCATCAAAACGGTAAATTATGGAAAGAATGGTTCTTTAAAAATGGAAAGGAAGAAGGAATTTCTACCTGGTACTTCGATGATGGAACAAAAAGCATGGAATGGAATTATATAAACGGTAAATTAGAAGGTTTATCAAAATGGTATTATGAAACCGGAGAATTATGGGCAGAACCAAATTATGTTAATGATATACAGGAAGGGTTCAATAAAACTTATTATAAAAGCGGCGCATTACAAGCAATTTGGAATTACAAATACGGCAAATTGAATGGGCTATCAAAAATATTTTTTGAAAATGGAGCCCTGGAAGTTGAAAGAAATTATGTTGATGATAAACTCGAAGGGAAAAGTAAAGTTTATTATGATTTCGGAACTGTTGCGCTGGAAGCTAATTATAAAAACGATCTGCTTGATGGTTCATCATATTTCTATTACCCGGATGGTTCAATTAAGGTAATTGATACTTACGATATGGGACAAATTGTTAAACGTGAAAGATTCGGAATCGGAGGTAAGTTCGATAAAGTTGAGGAAAGTTTTACTGAATATTATGATGAGGGAACAATAAAATCTGAATTGAATTTTAGAGAAGGTAAACTTAACGGACGTATCTTACATTATTACCCGGGTGGTTCTATCAAATCCGATTTGAATTATGAAAATGGAAAACTGGAAAAGGAATCACGCGCACCTTCCCCCTCGCGAGCGACATGAAGATTCCGGCGAAGCACAGGGCCGTG
>JBBIHP010000012.1:34124-42913 GCA_037446915.1 Ignavibacteria bacterium | reverse complement strand
ATTCAGAATGTAATTGGCAACATTTTAGAACCGAAGATATTCGGCGACCGGCTTGGACTGAATCCTTTAGTAATACTATTCTCCCTTATGCTCTGGGGTTATATATGGGGAATAATTGGAATGTTTCTTTCTGTTCCTCTTACTGCAGTAATTAAGATTATAGTCTCAAATTCCTCATCAAAGAACATGAGATTTTTTGCAAATATAATGAGTAATTAGCCGGTAAAATTTATCTCATTTTCTGTGGTCTGATCATATTCTCCGGAGACAAAATCCTGTCTAACTCTTCTTTACTCAACAAATTCTTTTCCAGAACAAGTTCATATACACCGCGATTTGTTTCCATTGCTTCCTTTGCAATTCTGGTAGAAACCTCATAACCGAGATAAGGATTAAGCGCTGTAATTAATCCTATGCTATTTTCAACAAGTGCTCTGCAATGTTCTTCGTTCGCTGTAATTCCGTCTATACATTTATGTTTTAATGTACTCATTCCGTTTTTCAGCATTTCAATTGATTCAAAAATACTTTGCACTATTATCGGTTCCATCACGTTTAGTTCAAGCTGCCCGGCTTCTGCCGCAAGTGTTACAGTAAGATCATTACCTATCACTTTGAAAGCAATTTGATTAACAACTTCGGGAATAACAGGATTAACTTTACCAGGCATAATTGAAGATCCGGGCTGCATCGGCGGTAAGTTAATTTCATGTAATCCTGTCCGCGGACCCGAAGAGAGAAGTCGTAAATCATTACAAATCTTGGAAAGTTTTACTGCAAGACGTTTAACAGCGGAGGAATAAATTACAAATGCACCGGTATCCTGTGTAGCTTCAACTAAGTTTTTTGCCAGCACAACATTTAAACCGGTTATTTCTTTTAAATGATCGATACACTTCTGACCATAATCGGGATCTGCATTTATTCCTGTTCCGATAGCAGTTGCGCCCATATTTACTTCGAGGAATAATTTTGCATTTTCTTCCAGCCGGTTTATTTCCTCTTCGAGTGTTACAGCATATGCTTCAAACCCCTGACCCAATGTCATGGGAACAGCATCCTGTAATTGTGTCCTTCCCATTTTAATAACGCCGGAGAACTCTTTCGCTTTTTTATGAAATGAATCAATCAAATTCTGAAGAACTTCGATAAGTTTTTTGTTGCTGTTAATAATTGCAATCTTAATAGAAGTTGGATAAGCATCGTTAGTTGATTGTGAAAGGTTAACATGATTATTTGGGTGGCAGTATTTGTAATCACCTTTTTCGTATCCTAAAATTTCAAGAGCTCTGTTTGCAATAACTTCATTTGCATTCATATTGGTGGATGTTCCGGCGCCTCCTTGAACCATATCGATAACAAAGTAACCGTGATACTTTCCACTGATTATTTCGCGGCATGCTTGAACAATTGCATCAGTAATCGGTTTGGAAAGAAGTTCTAAATCATTATTTGCTTTTGCGGCAGCCATTTTAACTGCAGCAAGCGCTTCAATAAGTAAAGGATAAAATGAAATTGTAACGCCGCTTATATTAAAGTTTTCCATTCCGCGCAATGTTTGGATACCGTAATAAACTTCATTTGGTACTTCACGGTCACCCAACAAATCGTGTTCCATTCGGGTTCGGCCCGATTGGTATTGTGCCCCGTGATTAATTACACGTGAATTTGCAAACTGCATTCTGCGGAATATAACTTTAGCCATACGCGAGAAAATTTTTATGGGGATATCCGGTTCAATCTTAAGAATCTCTTTAAATTTTTCTCGGGGAAGAATTAGTGCTGTTGTATTCAGTGTTGCTCTTGAAGATGTTGAGTGTGGGGAATCATCTATCAAAGAACCTTCGCCCAGAAAATCATACTTAGTAAAAATTGATAATCTCTTTTCTTCTCCGAATGGAGTTTTCTTGTATAATTCTACTTCACCTTCATAAATAATGTATAGATTTTTTCTTTGATTGTGTTCAACAAAAAGGTGAGAGTTTATAGGATAATCTTTTACATCAAGATTTTTTGATATCAGTTCTTTTTCTGTGTCGTTTAAGTCGGCAAAAAGCTCAATTTTATTAAGAAAAGACCTTATTTGAATCAAATCCATTTGAAACTCCAAGTTCAAGTTTATTGGTATCCTAAAGATACATTAGGGTGGTAAAGTATATCAAATAATAAGTGATGCGGTGGTGATTAAAATTTATTATATTAGTGCCAGTTGGTAAATAATATGTTAAATAAAGAGTAAGAAGAACAGTTGATGATTCGTGTTGGGCAGTTGCTTCCCCTATTTAAAGGGGAAAGAGGAAAGTCCGAACTCCGCAGAACGAGGTGCCGGGTAACTCCCGGGGACTCAAGTACGCAAGTATTGAGTCACGGAAAGTGCCACAGAAACCGAACCGCCCGGCATTAGCCGGGTAAGGGTGAAAAGGCGAGGTAAGAGCTCACCGCTCCGATGGTAACATTGGGGGCAGGGCAAACCCCACCTGGTGCAAGGTCGAGCAGAAGGGATTCCGATCTGACCGGTTTATATCCGGTTTTTCGGTTCGAAGTTGTTCGCTTCGATTTCTTCCTTTATTGGAAGAATAACCTTCGGGTAGATCGCTTGATCGCGGCAGTAATGCCGTGGCTAGATAAATAACTGCCGCCCCGATTTTATCGGGGAACAGAATTCGGCTTACAGACACGGAATCATCATCGGTGTTCTTCCATAAATTGAAATATGGCAAAAACCCGATGGAAACTTAAACAAGCTCCGGATGAAAAGCTGGTTTTAGCTTTATCCGATAGCTTAAACATTTCTCATGCACTGGCCTCAATTCTAATCCAAAGAAATATTACTAATTTCTTTGAAGCCAAGTCTTTCTTCAGACCATCACTTACTTCAATACACGATCCGTTCTTAATGGATGGAATGCACCAGGCATCAATTAGAGTTATTAATGCACTTACTAACAATGAGAAGATTTACGTCTATGGCGATTATGATGTTGACGGTACTTGTTCTGCTGCGTTAATGTATCTCTTCTTAAAAGAACTTGGTGCAAATGTAGAAACGTATATTCCAAATCGATTGACTGAAGGGTATGGGATGTCTATACTGAGTATAGACTATATTAAGGAACAGAACACCGACCTTATAATTTCTGTTGATTGCGGGATAACAGCAGTTGAAGAAATTGATCATGCTAATAAACTTGGAATTGACGTAATTGTTTGTGATCATCACCAGCCAAAAGAAGAATTACCTAGAGCCCATGCAATCTTAGATCCTATTAAACCCGGTTGTAATTATCCATTCAAACATTTATCGGGTGCCGGTGTTGCTTTTAAACTTGCTTCTGCTGTTGGAGATAGAATCGGTAAGAAGAATATGGCACTCAAATATTTAGACCTGGTTGCTCTTGCCGGTGCTGCAGATATAGTTCCACTTGTTGATGAAAACAGAGTTCTTGTAAAAGAAGGATTGGACATTATTAATACTAATCCTCGTCCTGGCATTGAGGCATTAATCAAATCTGCACGAATGGAACCGGGTAATTTAACAGCGGGACAAATTGTATTTACAATTGCTCCACGTGTAAATGCAGTTGGAAGATTGGGTGATGCAAACCGTGCAGTTGAACTGTTTACTACAAATGATCCGCAAAAAGCAATTGAGTTAGCTCAAGTATTGGAAGATGAGAATACAAAACGTCGTACTATTGATGAAGCAACATTCTCCCATGCAATCGATCTCGTTGAAACAGTAATAAATCTTGAAAACGAATTGGGTATAGTTCTTCATGATAATGATTGGCACCCGGGTGTAATTGGAATTGTTGCATCGCGGTTAGTAGAAAAATTTCACAAACCGACTGTTATGCTTACAACAATAGACGGAGTAGCCAAAGGTTCGGCGAGAAGTATTCCGGGGTTTAATATTTATGAAGCGCTTCAAGGCTGCGACGATCTGTTATTACAGTTCGGCGGACATGAAGCGGCTGCCGGGCTTGCTGTTGAAATAGAAAAAATTGAAGAATTCAAAAAACGTTTCAATGCAATTCTAAAAACAAATATGAAAGAGAGCGATCTTCTACCGGAAATTCATATTGATGCTAAACTTGCTTTCTCAGAAATCTCACCAAAGTTTATCCGAATACTGGATCAATTTGCACCGTTCGGACCGGGTAATATGCGGCCGGTATTCATGAGCGAAAATGTATCTTTGGTTTATCCGCCAAGAATTGTCGGCTCCAATCATATTGTTACTTGTTTTAGGCAGAATGGTAATGATAAAGTTTTTGATGCGATCGGTTTTAATCTGGGTGGATTCGCAGGTCGTATTGATAAAGAAAGAAATTTGGTTGATATTGTGTATACTATCGAATCGATTACTAAAGATGGAAAGGCATTCCCCCAAATACGCTTGAAGGATATAGAGATAAAAGATATTTAGAATTAACTTACCGGGAGAATAATTATGTCCGGACATTCCAAGTGGGCAACAATTAGAAGAAAGAAAGGCGCCCTCGATGCTAAGCGCGGGAAAATATTTACACGGCTGATTAGAGAAATTACAATTGCAGCACGACAGGGCGGCGGTGATCCCGAGGGAAATCCGAGACTTAGACTTGCAATTGATAATGCCAAAGCCGCAAACATGCCGGCAGATAACATTGAACGAGCAATTAAAAAAGCAACCGGAGAACTTGAAGGCTCGCAAATAGTTGAATTAACTTATGAAGGATATGGACCGGGCGGAGCCGCTCTTTTAGTTGAAGTTGCTACTGATAATAAAAACAGAACAGTTGCAGAAATACGCCACATATTCAGCAAAGGAAACGGTAATATGGGAGAAACCGGATCGGTTGCATGGATGTTTGAGCATAAAGGTGTTATTACTGTTAAGAGAGATGGGAAATCTGAAGATGAAATGATGGAAATTGTACTGGATGCCGGCGCAGAAGATTTACAAACAGAAGAAGAGTTTTTTGTGGTTACTACTTCCCTGGAATCATTTGAACCCGTAAGGAAATTGTTGATCGATAAAAAATTTAATATTGAGAATGCATCATTACAATGGGTTGCTAAAAATCATCTTTCATTAAATGGTGATAATGCAGAAAAGATGATGAAGCTAATTGAATTGCTCGAAGAGTGTGATGATGTTCAGAATGTATTTACAAATGCGGATTTTGTAGATTAATTATGCGAATACTCGGCGTTGATCCAGGAACAATTTTTACAGGTTATGGTATTGTAGATTTTGAAGGGAATGAATTAACCCACATATCCTCAGGAATAATAAAGATTCCTTCAACAAAAGATTTTGCACCACGACTTAGAATTATTTACGATGAACTAAACTCACTTATAAAGAAATTTCATCCGGAGGAATTTGCTTTAGAAACATCATTTTACGGAAAAAACGTTCAATCGGCATTAAAGATTGGTTATGCACGCGGCGTATCTTTTCTTGCGGCAATTCATAACGATCTTGAAATAAAGGAATACTCTCCAAGAGAAATTAAGAAAGCTGTTGTTGGAAATGGTGCAGCATCAAAAGAGCAAGTACAATACATGATTAGAAAACTTCTCCTTTTTAGAAAAACAAAAATTAAATTCGACGAAAGTGATGCACTGGCCGTTGCTGTTTGCCATGCATTCAAAATTACTTCTCCGGCTAAGAAGAGCAAAAACTGGAAAGAATTTGTTGAAGCTAATCCCGAAAAAATTATTAGATAATAATTAAGGTTATTTCTATGATTGGTTACTTAAGCGGTAAAATAATTTGTAAAAAACCGACAAAAATTATTATTGATGTTGGCGGTGTCGGTTATCTTGTAAACATTTCGATAAGTACTTTCGAAAAAATTGCAGATAGAGATGACGTTTCTCTCTATACATATCTCAGTGTAAAAGAGGATTCACTAGATCTTTACGGTTTTTATTCAATAGCCGAAAAAGAAATGTTTGAATTGTTAATTAGTGTTAGTGGAATCGGGCCCAAAACAGCACAGAGTATTTTATCGGGCATTCAAATTGAGGATTTGAAAGAAGCATTAAAGACTGGAAATATATCCCGGATGATTTCTGTTCCCGGCATAGGTAGAAAAACAGCAGAACGGATGATGGTTGAATTGCGAGATAAAGTTGAATCGCTTGCTGAATCGGTTGATGGCACTGCTTCAGGTACATCAAGTCTGAGAGGGGATGCTGTTGCCGCTCTTGTTAATCTTGGTTATAATCAGAAAATTGCCGAACGTGCTGTCCGTTCAGTTACCGATAGAAAACCGGATATTTCTATTGAAGACCTTGTAAAGGAAGCTCTTACTATACTAAATAATTGATTTGTTAATGTCAGACTTCGACAAGCTCAGTCTGACACTAAAATTAAATTAAACACATTCTTCGACAAGCTCAGTCTGACACTTTTTGCATTCTTACAAATTCTAATTGTTGATCCTAATCTTATTATTCCCCTCTATTTTTTTACCGGTATGTTTCTCATACATATCTTTATACTTTTTATGTAGGTCAGAAGAAACACTCTTACCGTTTACTTCCATTTTGTTTTCCGACAACAATAATTCATCAATATCATCACCGGAACTGATTATACCGTCGTCAATCAATTCATTTTTTATATCCTTTACAAAATTTCCAAACTTTTTCATCTCTGCACCCAACTCTTTCATCTTTCCGCGGAACTCATTCATGTTTTCCTTAAACTCTTCCATATGCCATCTATTTTCTTTCATCTTTTCTTTAAAATCTTTCATGTTCTCTTTAAATTCATCAGCCCACTTATCCCAATCCTCATCATTAAAATGAACAGGGGGAACAGGGGGAACATGAATTGGCGGAATATGGATCTCGGGAATATGAATTGGCGGAATTATAATAGAACGGTCTGCAAAAGAATCTTTAAGCTCACGCCTTAATTCTCTCATTGATTCGCGCAACTCTGATAAATCCGGTTTTTGAATATCAATTTCAACGTGCCGGTCAAAATCAAAGTCGAAATCAAAATCAAACCGGTCAGAACGCAGATCCCTTAACCTCTCGCGTAAATCTTTCATCTTGCCCGAATATTCTTCAGCAAATTTTTTGTATTCCTCTTTACTTTTTTTGTATTCCCTTGTAACAGTTTCATGCTCATATAATTTTTTCTGAATCCTAGATTCGTATTTACTTAACTCGTTATCAGGCACTTTCTCGCCGTCTATATAAAGAGAAGTTAGTATACCGTCTTTTAATTTTGCTTTATAATGAATTCGTTCCCCATTCTCCTTTTCATAAAAGTGAAATTTTTTAACTCCCCCTTTTAATCTGGTTGTATCGGGTATTAATTCAAAATTGTTATTGAAAGAATTCGCATTGTTGATTTCAGAAATGTTACTGAAAGGATTGGTGAAAATTGATGATTGATTTATTGTACCAGAAATTGAGGCGTATGACGTTTCTGATAAAATAGAAACAACGGTAATTAGCAAAATGATGGAAATAATTGCTGTGATTTTTGTTCTGCTTATGTAGTTATTCCGGTTATTAGATTTTAAATTGTGATTTAATTGCCGATTCATATTTCCCCCGTGTTTTTGCTAATTAAGACGGAATGCTGATTGAAATGTTTCGCTGGTCTTGAAAAATCTTTATACTCATGAAATCTAAAATGATTTCTTCGATTAAATTTACAGGAAATGATTATTTTGCAAATGTAAAATCGATGGTGCGTTATGAGTTATTTCTCACATCTTGAATGCGGTTATTGCTCAAAAATTTATGATAAGAATAAAATATGGAATTTGTGCCCGGCGTGCGGTAAGCCGTTATTAGCAAGATATGATATTGAATCTGCCAGAAAAAATTTTAACAGGGAAGTTCTTAAAGAAAGAGAAAATACTCTCTGGCGTTATTTCGAAATGCTTCCAATTAATGATAGGAAATATATACTCGCTTTGGGTGAGGGATTCACCCCATTAATACGAGCCGGAAAACTTGGCAATGAGATTGGTTTAGAAAAAGTTTTCATTAAGGAAGAGGGTTTAAATCCGACAACATCATTTAAAGCACGCGGATTGTGTGTAGCAATTTCCAAAGCATTTGAATTCGGGATTAAAGAAGTGTCAATTCCGTCTGCCGGTAATGCCGCTGGTGCTATGAGCGCTTATGCATCACTTGCCGGTATGAAATCTTTTGTGTTTATGCCTAAGGATGTGCCTGAACCTTTTATTGCTGAATGTAAAGCTCTTGGCGCTAGCGTAACTCTTGTTGATGGTCTTATTACAGATTGCGGAAAACTTGCAGCTGAAGGAATTAAGAAGTATGGTCGGTTCGATGTATCAACTCTGAAAGAGCCATACCGCATTGAAGGAAAGAAGACGATGGGTTATGAAGTTGCAGAGCAGATGAACTGGATTCTTCCAGATGTAATAATCTATCCAACCGGAGGCGGAACCGGATTAGTGGGAATGTGGAAAGCATTTGATGAAATGGAAAAACTCGGATGGATCGACTCTAAACGTCCACGTATGGTTTCTGTTCAATCCGATGGATGCGCCCCTATGGTTAAAGCATTTGATGAAGGGAAAGAATTTGCAGAAATGTGGACCGGTGCAAAAACCGTTGCGGATGGTCTTCGGGTACCAGCGGCTATTGGTGATTTCCTAATACTTCGCGCTATTAGAGAAAGTAACGGAACAGCTATTCAGGTTACGGACGAAGAATTAATTGAAAGTGCAAAACAAATTGGTAGAACAACTGGAATTTTTGCATCACCCGAAGGAGGTGCAACACTTGCCGCATTGAAAAAA
>JBBIHP010000012.1:0-34024 GCA_037446915.1 Ignavibacteria bacterium | reverse complement strand
GCGACCTCTGCGAGTTAATCGTTTAGTTCAGTAGTAATCACTCTTACCTTAAAGTTTTTTGAGTCGATCACATAAATTTTATTCTCGGCATTATCCAGGACTATTCCCCGCGGATAATTGAATTTGGATAACGTCCCATCACCATCCAGGAATCCCGGTGTTCCATCACCCGCTACCGTTGTTACGTTTCCATCAGGACTTATTTTTCTAACTCTATTGATGAATGTATCGCTGAAATAAATTTCCTCATCAAACGAAATACAAAGCTCAGTTGGAGTGTTAAGGATTGCCGATTTGTAATCACCGTCAAAAAATCCACCATTATTCCAGCCGGATTCGCTTGTGCCCGCAACAGTTGTAACATTCCCATAGTTATCAATTTTTCTAATTTTATGATTTAACGCATCGGCAACGTAAACATTACCGAATACATCGCAAGCAACACCACATGGTGTGAAGAATCGGACGGTTGTATCGGGACCATCAACGCAGCTCCCTTTGCTATCGGGACCAATATCATTTCCACCGCCGGCATAAGTTGTTACATTACCATCGGGTGTAATTTTTCTTATTCGGTGATTCCAGCTATCACCCACAAATAAATTTCCATATACATCTATATCAATTCCTCTTGGAAAATTAAACCGCGCCTCATCAGCAAATCCATCTGCAAATCCGGGCTGACCGGAGCCGGCAAGCGTTGTAACAATTCCTTCCCCATCAATTTTTCTAATTGTGTGATTTAAAAAATCCGCTACATAAAAATTTCCGTTGTTGTCCGTACAAATTCCTGTCGGCGAGTTGAATGTAGAAGAGAGCCGGTCGCCGTTGCTGTTGCCAATCTCTCCGGTTCCTGCAAATGTCGATACAACACCCTCAATGCTGATTTTCCTGATACAATTATTTCCCGAATCGGCTATATAAATATTACCATCCTTATCTATACAAATTCCGAATGAGCTGTTAAATTTTGATGAGTTTAATGATCCATTTACAAATCCGGAATCTGAACCGGCAAATGTAGAAACGGAATATTGAGCGAAGAGCGGAGAGTGCAGAACAAAGAGTGAAGTGAGCAGATAGCAAAGTAAAAGGGTTTCTCTAAGCATATTATCCTCTAAAGGTGATGCAAAATAAACATACAGTTCTCAATTCTCCACTTTCAGCTCATTTTACAAATTTTACATTATCTATTATCAAATATTCATTGAATTCCGCATTTTGCATACAACCTTTTTAGGGGTAACAAAGTCAAACCACATAGAAACAGACAAATAATGAGCTTGAGCGATAATCAATTAATTATTAATGCGCAGAAAGGGGATATGGAAGCTTTTGAGAAGCTTGTTTATAAGTACGACCGGCATGTTCTAAACATTGCAAAGTCATTCAGAAATAACGAGGACGATGCAAAAGATATTTATCAAGAGGTCTTTATAAGAGTGTACCGTGGATTGAAAAACTTTCAATTCAAAAGCGAGTTCTCAACATGGCTCTTCAGAGTTACAACAAATGTCTGCATTAGCTATAACCGTGGTAAGAAGCAACACGATTCAATTGATAGAGAAATAGGTAATGATGAAGAGAACACAACAACTTTTGCAGATCAATTACCGGGTGAATTGAGGACAGATGATAAAGCTGTGGGTTCTGATCTTTCGACACATATTAATAATGCGCTAAGTCAGTTGCCGCCACAGCAGAAAATGGCGTTTACGTTAAAGTTTTACCAGGATTATAAAATAAAAGAGATAGCAGAAATTATGCAGTGCAACGAGGGAACAATAAAACGATACCTGTTTACTGCAACAAATAAAATGAGAGAGAAATTAAAAGGTTTGAGATAAAACGGTTGTGTCATTCCGAACTTGATTCGGAATCTACCGAAGTAGATGCTGAAACAAGTTCAGCATGACCGCCGAAGATGGAGTAATAAAATGAACAAAGAAAAATTTTTAGAAAAAGCTCAACTCTACTTGATGGATGAACTCAATCAAAGTGAAAAGATCGAGTTCGAAAATCTGATAATGGAGAATGATGAGCTAAGAAGTGAATTCGATTCGGTTAAACAAGTGTTCGAATCACTCACAACCAGCCGGCCTGAAGAAGTAGATGAAAAACTTCTTTTTTCGGCACGCAACAATTTAATGCGTTCAATCAGAAATGAAGCGGCAAAAGAAACCCCATCAGAAAAAATATTGAAATGGCTGAAAAATATTTTTGTAGTTAATTATAAACTATCATTCGGGTCGCTTACATTAGTTGTAATAGGTGTGTTTGTCGGCTACTTCCTATTCTATTCTTCTTCTAACCAGCAGATTGCAACAGGTTCTAAATCAGTTGATCTTGATAATCTCTCGCAATATGAAACGGGTATTTCTAACATTAGAATTCCTAATCCGTTTTTGAAAGGTGGAGACATAGAAGTAATTTTTGGTGGAACCGGGGGGACTTCACCCATAAGTTATAAAGGGACAGCGGATGATCCGATAATCCAAAGAGCACTTGCAACCGCTCTTATTACACAAGAAAACCCCGGATTAAAATTGCGTACCGTAAATACACTTGCATCAACTGTTGAGTCTGATCAGTTTATCCCGGATCCCAAAGTAAAATCTGCATTAATAACTGCAATGAAGAATGATAAAAATCCGGCTGTTAGACGCGAAGCATTAAATGTTTTACAAAAATTTTCATTCGATAAGGAAATACGCGATGCGTACCTTTATGTTCTTTCCAACGATTCAAATTCCGGTTTACGTGTAGCAGCAATTAATGCCCTTGCAAATCTTAAAGTTCAGGGCAATTCATTGGACGATAAAATTATAAATGTATTAAATAAGAAAGCGGAAAGTGATGAGAGTGATTTCATTAGATTGAGAGCCGCATCCCTTATTAAGGAGGTTAAATAAAATGAAAGCAAAAAGTATTTTTATTGCGCTATTAACTGTATTAATGATTAACATAATTTCATACGGTTATGAAAATGGAGAATTCACAAAATCAATTAAAGTAAATAAAGGCGGCAAGCTCGATATCAATATTAATTCCGGCACTATCAATTTAACACCGTGGGAAAAGAACGAAGTGTTTGTTAAAGCTGATAACCTCGATAAAGATGAGATAAAAAATATTGAAGTTTACCTGGAAGGAAATAATGTATTTGTAAAATATAATTCGGAGTGGGGCTGGGGAGAAGAAATTGATTTGTATATCAGTTTCCCGTCTCAGTTTAGTGTAGATGCAAAATCGACCGGGGGCGATATTAGTGTTAAAGGAAATGTTGTAGGAAACATAGAGCTTAATACAATGGGCGGCGATATATCTTTGAAAAATGTTAAAGGAAAAGTTAGAGTTAGTACACAGGGCGGCGACTTAACAGTTGGTAATATTGAAGGAGGATTAATGCTTTCAACTATGGGCGGTGATATAAAAATTGGTGAGGTTATTGGCGAAACTGCTAAAGTAAATACCATGGGCGGTGATATTAAAATTGCTAAAGCTATGTCTGGAATTGAAGCTGTTACTTATGGAGGCGAAATTGATATAAAAGTTCTTAGCGGCGAATCGCAACTAAAAACTATGGGCGGAAGTATAGAGGTTGAAAGTGCAAACGGTAGAGTATTTATGCAAACTATGGGCGGAAATTTGGTTGTTCAAAATGGATCTGGAACAATTGATGCTTCATCGAATGCAGGGGATATTGTTTTACATAATATAACCGGTAGTGTAAATGCTAAAGCAACCTCGGGAAATATTACGGTTGATATTAGCCCGTCTTCCGGAAGCACAAGCTATCTGAATGCCAATATGGGAAGAATCGAAATTAATCTGCTCCCTTCTGCTAAAGCTACTATTGAAGCTGATATAAGAATAAGAGGTAGCTGGAGAAATATGAAGGACGACTACAAAATCAAATCGGAGTTTGAAGCTAAATCATATACCTCTGATGATAAAGAGAGAAGAATAAAAGCTGTTTATGATATTAACGGCGGCGGCGGAAAAATAATTGCAACATCGAACAACGAAAACATAATAATAAAAAAATATTCTAAATAATTATTAGTGGGGGTATTAAATGAAAAAGCTTGTTATCATCGTTGTGTTATCTATTATCGGATTGCTCTTCGTAGCGGCAGTTCCGGTATCATCTAATTTTAACAATCCGGTTAAACCGGCAATTAAAAACAGTTCATTCTTTCAGTTGCCTGAAAAAAATTATCAAAAGGAATTTAATGTTAAACCGGGAGGCACACTAACATTAGAATTAAAAACCGGCGGCAGTATTTCTGTTGAAGGATGGAATAAAAATATTGTGAATGTGGAGGTAACTGTTAAAGGACGCGATACAGAAGATGTTGTAGTTGAAATTGGTCAGGATGGAAACGATGTTGAGATAAACTCTTATTATGATGGAGGTGATGAAAGTTATAAGGCGAGCGCTAAAACAGTTGTTAAAGTTCCGGAAAATTATAATGTAAGATTGAATACAATGGGTGGCGGTGTAAAAATTTATAATGTTAATGGAAAGATGAGCGGTAAAACTATGGGAGGAGAACTGGATCTGAAAAATCTTAAAGGTAATCTCGACCTTATGACTATGGGTGGTGAAGTAACTGTTAAGGATTGCGAAGTTAACGGAAAGGTTCATACTATGGGCGGAGATATACTGGTTGAAAATGTAACCGGTGATTTGAATGCAAAAACTATGGGCGGAAAAGTTAAACAGGTTAATGTGAAAAGCAGCACCGGTTCTACCGGAAGCGAAGTTAATATCTCTACAATGGGCGGCCCAATAGATGTTGATAAAGCTATGAACGGTGCTAAGGTTAAGACGATGGGTGGTGATATTACAGTTAATTATGCAGAAAAATTTGTAGATGCAGAAACTATGGGTGGTGATATTGAAATTAAATCAGTGGACGGATCAATTAGAGCCAAAACAATGGGCGGTGATATAGAAGCTAAATTGGTTGGTGATCCTGCTAAAGGCGATAGAAATGTTTCGCTTATCTCTATGGGAGGTGATATCACTCTAACTGTTCCAGCCGCATTATCGATGGATATAGAAGTTGAAATTGCATTCACTAAAAAGTATGATGGTGATGTAAAGATTGTAAGCGACTTTAAGCTTGATGAGGAAATTTCCAAAGAGTGGATTAAAAAGAATGGTTCTGCACGCAAGACGCTAACCGGTAAAGCAGCTTTTGGAGGAGGCAAGAATAAAATTAAGATCTACACGATTAATGGAAATGTTTATTTGAAGAAATCTTAACAAATGCAGCAGCATTTTATTAACCCACTTTATGTAAAAGTAGAGTGGGTTTTTTATTATGGTTGAAAATTTATATTAGATAATTATTATATTATAGCAAGCAAATGAGAGTAATAAGTATGTCAGAAGTAACAATAAATGATTTGTTGAACAACTTTTCTAAGCTCAACGATGCTGATAAAGAATATTTTTTAGAAGTTGCTCACAAACAAATAATCGAAGACAAGCGGATTAAGCTATCCGAAAGAGTAAAAGAAGCCGAACAGAATTATAACCGGGATAATGTAAAATCAGGAGATGCTGAAAAACTATTAAGAGATCTTGATAATGATTGAGTTCGTTTGGGATACAAATTTCAAAAGGGATTATAAGAAAAGAATTTCATCAAATAAAAAATTGCAAGATAAATTTAAGGAAGCGATTATTACCTTTTCTAATAATCCTTTCGACACAAAATTAAAAACGCATAAACTCTCGGGAATTCTAAAAGGAAATTGGGCATTTTCTGTTGAATATGATTGTAGAGTAGTCTTTAAGTTTCTTACCGAAAACAAGGTTTTATTAATTGATATAGGTTCGCACGAGGAAGTATATTAAATATTATAATCCCTCTTACATTTAAGTTATTCTTTCAGTCCTAAAAACTCGATCAGTCTGTTGTGAGCATCATCCGAAAGTTCCACATTATATTTTTTATAAAATTGAATTGTTGTATCGACCGACTTAAAATAATGCTGACAGTTATCGCACTTTTCGAGATGAGCTTTTATTTCAATACACTTTGGTGAATCGAGCTCTTCACCAAGATTATCGCAGATGTGCGACATAACATCTTTACAGGTAGGTATTTCAGTTTTAATTGTTGTTTTGTATTCACTCATATTGAAGACTCTTATTTAATTCATCTCTTAAAAAAGCCCGTGCTCTATGAAGACGGGATTTTACAGCCGGGACTGAAAGCTCAACAATTTTAGCCGTTTCTTCTGTCGATAAACCTTCAACATCCCTTAATAAAAAAACCACTCTATATTCCGGTGCCAGTTTTTTAATAGCCTCATCAAGAATAATTTTTAACTCGTTATTCTCTGTAACTCTATCCGGTGTTACTTTCCAATCTGCAATACTCGCTTCATCTATAGAAGCTTCTTCATCATCGAACGAAGTGAAGCCAGCCTTCGATTCATTTCTGGCTAGCATTAAACAATGATTAGCAACAACTCTATAAAGCCAGGTTGATAATTTTGACTGTCCACTGAACTGACCGATATTTTTTACCATACTTAAAAATGTTTCCTGCATAGTATGTTCGGCTCTTTCCTTATTACGGCAAATCTTAAATGAAAAATTAAAAACCGTCTGTTCGTAATTCTTCACAAGTTCGGTTAATGCTTTTCTATCCCCGCGTTGTGCATCTGCAATAAGTTTTAATTCGTTCATAAGTAAGATGATTTTATTCTATAATGGTTTCAAATTTACTGTCCAGACTTTTCCATAGGTATAAACTTACAATTGAACAGTATGGATGCCAGTTCTTTTCTCTGGCAAGTTTTTTTATTTTTTTCTCATCAGGCAGTTTTCTTAAGCCGTAATTTAACATAATGGCTTTCCGTATTCCAAGATCGGTTACTGGCAATACATCTGGGCGACCAAGAGTAAACATAAGAAACATTTGTGCTGTCCAGACTCCAATCCCTTTTACTCTTGTTAAGTCTTCAATAATCTCATCATCACTTTTCTTAGAGAAATTACGGATTCTGATTTCTTTATCAATTACTTTACGACAGAGATCTTTAACATACTTAACTTTTGCATTGGAGAGCCCGAACCCTCTTAATAGTTCATCATTGGAAATAATAATGTTTTCCGGGCTTGGCTTATGATTGAAATGTTGAATAAACCTGTTATAAATAGAACTTGCGGCTTTTACGGATAGTTGCTGCCCTATGATAGCGCGCAACAATGAATTGAAGTATTGGCTGTGAGGTTGTAAATTGCACTTGCCGAACTTTGCAATTAATGATGATAATACTTTATCATTCTTTTTAAGGTGGGCAAGGGCAGAATTAATTTCAGTTTGTGACATATTTCCAAACAAATTTTATTGAGATAAATGGAAAATCAACTCTCTATAGTACTTGGCAGAAACAAATTACTGAAAAATGTTGATATTAAAAAAATTGATCTGAACCGGATTAAAGGAAGACTCTTTACTATTTCGGAAGGGCAGATTATTTATAGAGAAGGAGATTCTGCAGATATAATTTTTCTTGTGATTAACGGCGAAATTAATCTGTTAAAGAAAAGAATGCTTGGTAAACCCAAATCATACATTTTTACTGATAATGATTTTTTTGGGCACGATGAATTTTTTGAAGAAACAACAAGATTCTCTACAGCAGTTGCGTTAAGAGATTCATATTTAATTTCTCTTTCTAAAAATGAGATTGATGAATTGATCAAACAGGATGATGAAATTTATGTGAACTTGCGTCAACCATCCGCCGAAATTGAACAGGAATTATTTAAAACCACAACTGAAACCCAATTGAAAAAAACATTTGAAATTGAATCAAGTCCCGAGGTGAGTGCTGTTCAAAAAAAGACCTTAAATGGCGAAGATGATTTTTTTAAATCCCTTGTTACTTCAGACGGATTTAATTCCCCCAATGTCATTCCTGCAATTGAACCAACTGATGAATTGGAAAAAAGTGAAACAGGAGAGAGTGAAATATTAGATCAGAAGTTTGAAGAAGCTTTTTTAAATGAAGACGGTATTCCAAAAGCCGAAGTTGATTTGACTAATATAGTGGAAAATGATTCTGAACCAGCACAAATTGATGAACAGAAGGAAATTCAAAATTTTGAAAATAATATGCTCGATGAAGATGGAATACCTAAACCGGAGTTTGAATTACCTGAAGTTTCTACTGAGCCCCAACAACGTGAACAAAATTTAAGTGAGCTTGATGATGCATTATTCAGTATTCTTAGCGGCGGAGAAACTCCTTTTATAGAAAAACCGTTTAACAAAACTTTTAATGAAACACCCGATGTAAACCCGTTTATAGATTTAACCGAACCTGTGCAGGAACCGGAACCTGAAATTGAGCATATTCCAACCGAACCTGTTTTAGAAATACCCGAAGAAATTACACCCGTAATTCCTGAAGAAAACAAAACAGGTTATGAACCACCGGCTGACTATGAAACGGAAGAAATTTTTGCCGAGGCAGATAAACAGATTTCGCAATTCGGAAAAACAGAAGAAAACGAGATAAATTCTCAACCAATAAGCGAGGAAGGTGTGATGGGGAACGATCAACTTAAGATGATTATTAAAGCAGCCGAACTTGTTAACTCAACCATAAAAATTGATGAGGTACTTAAAAATATTGTTGAAGTAGCTACCGATCTTACTAATGCGGAAAGGGGAACACTCTATCTGGTAGATCGCGAAAAGTTAGAACTATGGTCTCTTATTGCTATGGGAAGCGAGCGAAAAGAAATTAGAGTTAAACTTGGTGAAGGACTTTCTGGCTTTGTTGCAAAAACCGGAGAGATACTTAATATTAAAGATGTACGTAAAGATCCGAGATGGAGATCGGACTTTGATAAAACAAGCGGATTCGTTACTAAAACGGTCCTCACTTTTCCTATAAAAAATAATAAGGAAGAGATTATAGGTGTTCTTCAGTTATTGAATAGCCGTAACGGTGAATTTTCTAAAATAGACGAAGAATTACTCAACGCAATTTCAATTCACGCTGCACTCGCATTACAAAACGCCGAGATGGTTGAAAAACTTTTACAGCTGGAAAGAATTCAGTCCCTTGGCAAAATGGCAAATTTTCTTATTCAGGATATTAAAAAGCCGATTCTTGTTAGTAAACGTTACGTAGAACACTTAAAAACAAAAACACTACCAGCGGATAGCGCACAAATTATCGAGATGCTTAACGAACAGCTCAGTCAGGTTGCAGATCTTGTTCAAACAACATCCAGCTATTCCGAAGGTAAAACTATTCTCCGAACACTCAATGTCAGTTTGAATAACACACTTGCTGATTATGCTTCGCGGATAACTGCATACGTCGAATCGAGAAACTGCCAGATTATTCCTGAATACGATAAAGATGTTACAATTAAACTTGATGTTAAAGAATTTTATCAATGCTATATGCACATTATTAAAAATGCTTGCGATGCAATGCCCGATGGCGGTAATATCTATATCTCTACAAAAAGAGACGATAAAGAAAAACGGGTTAAATTATTCTTTAGAGATAACGGACTTGGAATTGCCGATAGCCTGAAAGAGAAAATTTTTGAACCGTTCTTTACCCAGGGCAAAAAAGAAGGTGCGGGCTTAGGACTTTCTATTACCAGGAAAGTAGTTGAAGCCCACACCGGGAAGATTGATGTTCAAAGTTCTCTTGGCGAGGGGGCAACATTTATGATTCTGCTTCCTACCGCTTCATCGGTTTAATTAATTACTGCGGCGATAATTCTTTTTAATCAATCCGGAATATATGCCTTACAACCTGATAACAATATTAGGTCCTACAGCCGTTGGAAAGACCCTTCTGGCTGCTCTTCTTGCAAATAAATTTAATGGCGAAATTATTTCGGCAGATTCCCGACAGGTTTATAGAAAATTGGATTTAGGTACCGGAAAAGATTTTGAGGATTATCTTGTAAATAGTAATTCTATAAAATATCATTTAATAGATGTAATTGATCCGGGAGACGAATTCAATCTGTTCCTGTTCAATAAAATGTTTTATAAAATTTTCTCCGAAATCCAATCGAAAAATAAACTCCCGTTTCTCGTTGGCGGCACGGGACTCTTTTTGCACTCGGTGTTATCGGGTTACAATCTTAATCACGTTCCGTATGATGAAACAAAGTACAAAGAATTAGAAATGTACGATATTGATTTTTTATCTGGGTACTTAAAAAAGATTAATCCCCGCTTACATAACACAACCGACTTATTAATTAAAGAGCGTGTTATAAGAGCAATTATGATTTCTGAGAAAAAAGATTTTGAAGGTGTTGAAAATAAAACCGAGATTAAATCGCTCACAATTGGTATTAAACACGATAGGGAATTTGTAAAAGAGAGAATTACTGCGCGGCTTAAACAAAGACTTGAAAATGGAATGATAGATGAAGTAAGTAATCTCCTTAAAAGTGGAATTACATTTGATAAACTTCGCTTTTGGGGATTGGAATACCGTTACATTGGCAGCTACCTTAAAGGCGAGTTAAATTATGAAGAGATGTTCGAAAAGCTGAATAACGGAATACACAACTTTGCAAAACGGCAGATGACATGGTTCAGGAAAATGGAACGCGAGGGTATTGAAATAAACTGGATTGATGGGCCGGATTATTCGCAAGCAGAACAAGTTATATTAGGAAAGTATTTTTCGTGATAAACATTCCTGCACAAAATTATCCTTCCACGGTTACAAGGTACCTTCAAAAATATGGATCTGATAAGTGGTCTGTCCGGCAAAGTAAACATAAACTATACGACAACATAATTGTTATACCTGCCATTGCTGAATATGATAACATAAATAACCTGTTGAATTCACTTAAGAAGAATGATAGAAATTATCTGCTTAACACACTGATTATGTTTGTAATTAATAATGGGGAAAGTGTATCAGAAGAAATAAAGACAAACAACGCGCATACTATTGCTTTGCTGGAAAAGTTAATTTACAATGATGAACTAATAATTGGATATGTGGATGCATCCACAGAAGGTCTTTCAATGCCGGATAAAGATGCCGGGGTTGGATTAGCAAGAAAAATAGGTCTTGATCTTGCCCTTACGCTTGTTGATTATAACTCACACAATAAAAAGCTTTTAATCTGCCTTGATGCGGATTGTGAAGTGCAGAGCAATTATTTGTCTTCGATAGTAGATGTTTTTAATAAAGATAGAATTGAAGCTGCAGTAATTGAATATGAACACCGTTTACCGGAGGATGAATTATCAAAGTCCGCCATCATTTGTTATGAAATATTTTTGCGTTACTATGTGCTTGGTTTATCATATGCAAACTCGCCGTATGCGTTTCATACTGTCGGTTCAACAATGGTTTGCGATTACGAAAGCTATATTAAAATTGGCGGTATGAATAAACGTAAAGCTGCGGAGGATTTTTATTTTCTAGAAAAGCTGGCAAAGGTAGTAAGTATTCATAAAATATCTCAGACTAGAGTTTTTCCATCAAGCCGTACATCGTGGCGCGTACCGTTTGGAACAGGGCAGCGAATGAATCGTTTTGCAGCCGGTACTCATGATGAATTCAGTTTGTTCGACTTCCGGATCTTTGATATTCTTAAAGTATGGAATGCGTATTATTATTCCGATAAAATAATAACCGTTACAGAGTATTTATCGTTCGCCGGAAAACTTAATCCTGTACTTAAAAATTTTCTTCAGCTGAATTCTTTCCAGGATCAATGGAATAAAATATTGAGCAATGCTAAATCAATTGAACAAATTCGTAAGCAGAAAAAAATCTGGTTCGATGGATTCAGAACAATGAAGTTAATTCATTATTTGCGAGATAATGGTTTTCCAAATATCAACATGTTTGATGCACTGGATGATTTATTCGTAAAATTGAAAATCGATACAAATATTTCAAGAAATGAAACTGTCCCTTCAATCCAAATTCAGCAAAACTATCTACAAACATTAAAAGAAGCTGGGTCAGCTGCCTGAAATCAGAACTAATCATCTTACCTTAAACTTTCGTATATTTTGCCCGCTTTTTAAACAGATTTTAAAGAAACACCGGGAATTATGGATCTCTACCAAAAACTTAAGGCAATAAAAGATAAGTACGATAAAATCAATGAACAATTATCCGATCCAGCTATATTATCGGACCAATCCAAATATATTGCGTTGGGAAAAGAAAGGATGCAAATTGTTGAAATTGTTGAAGCATTCAATGAATACGAGACATTGATTAAAAATCTTGAGGGTAATAAAGAAATTATTGATACTTCCGATGATAAAGAATTATTGGAAATTGCCGAAAGTGAATTAGAAGAATTAAAAGAGAAACAAATAAACCTCGAAGAAAAAATCAAATTTCTTTTAATACCGAAAGATCCTGATGATGATAAAAGTGTGATAGTTGAAGTACGTGCCGGAACAGGTGGTGAAGAAGCCGGACTATTTGCAGCCGATCTTTACCGAATGTATTCAAGATATGCCGATTTGAGAGGATGGAAGAGAGAAGTAATTGATATAAGCGATACTGGCGGACTCGGTGGAATTAAAGAGGCAGTGTTTAGTTTGATTGGTTCGGGAGTATATGGTGATTTAAAATTTGAGAGTGGTGTTCACCGCGTTCAGCGTGTTCCAGCTACTGAAGCAAGCGGAAGAGTACATACATCTGCTGCGTCTGTTGCCGTCCTTCCGGAAGTTGAGGATGTTGAGGTGGATATAAATCCCAGCGACTTACGAATTGATGTTTATAGAAGCGGTGGAGCTGGCGGTCAGAATGTTAATAAGGTTGAAACAGCAATAAGAATAACTCATCTTCCAACAGGTCTTGTTGTTCAATGCCAGGACGAACGTTCACAGTTGAAAAACAGGCAGAAGGCAATGAAAGTTTTGAAAGCAAGATTGTATGATATGAAACTACAGGAGCAGAACAAAGAAATCGCTCAGCAGCGCAAGTCAATGGTTAAAAGTGGCGATAGGAGTGAAAAAATCCGTACGTATAACTATCCACAAAACAGAGTTACTGATCATAGAATTGGACTAACTCTCTACAACCTATCTGAAGTAATGGAAGGTGAGCTTGACGAGTTAGTTGAAAAACTTAAACTGGCAGATAGATCTGAAAAACTTCAAAGCAGCCTTTAATTGATTTTCCTTTCAGATACAATTGGTAATCCTGAGTAATATGACTGGCTGCTTAAAAGGGAAATTAATCAGTTCTTAATAAAATCCCACAGGACATTAACAATTTTCCACTCGCCATTCCATTTTGCCATGTGTATGTAATCAAAAAATCCTTTTGCAACAGTTCTAACACTTGCATAATTCCCCGTAATATCAAGGATTTTGAATTCAAATTTTCGCTGGTCCTGAGGAATTAATTTTCCCCCGCCAGCTCTGGTAATATTAATTAATGTTAATGCACTCATTTGATCGAACCGTTGTCTGCCTGATTGCGGATCGGTCCAGATATTCCTTTTTGCTAATTCAGGATGTAATGCTTTTTCTATACGCTCTGCATTCCCTTCATAAAATCCAAAGATATAATTCATTGCAGTCTGTTTTATTGCTAATGAGTCTTCCGGGGTTTGAGCATCTGATGTATTACTAATGAAAAGAAATAATGCTATAAATAAAATTACTTTTTTCATTTAAACACCTTACATAAGTTTTTATATAAGATTAAGACGTTTCTAAGCAGTGTTGGTTTATTTCATTAAAAAATCACTTTTGTAAGATTTATTTGATTGAGAAGTAGTAATACAGTAAGTAAAATCTTTCTTTAATGAATAAGCCCCAACTTCACCCGATTTAGAGAGAGCAACATAGCATACATTAACATCATCCAGGTTCTTATTGGATTTATAAACTCTCTCAACTGCCATTTCACATGCTTTTTGAGGCGACATTCCTTCTCTCATCTTTTCAACAATTAAGAAACTTCCAAGAGTTCTCATTACATACTCACCGTTACCGGTTGATACTGCTCCACCCACAGAATTATCAACATAAAGGGCAGCGCCAATAATTGGTGAATCGCCGACACGCCCATGTAATTTAAACGCCATTCCGCTTGTAGAAACACCGCCGCTAATATTGTTATTCTTATCTATTGCCATCATTCCAATTGTATCGTGGTTTGTAGCTTTTTTGTTTTTCTTTTTCCATTCAATCCAGGCAGCTTCAGCTTTTTTTGTTAGAAGGTTCTCCTCCTTAAATCCATTTTCGAGTGCGAATTTTTTTGCCCCTTCGCCGGCAAGCATTACATGTTTAGTTTTTTCCATTACAAGCCGTGCAACAGAAATTGGATGCATAATGTTTTGTAAGAAGGCAACGGAACCGGCATTTCCTTTCCAGTCCATTATAGAAGCATCTAATGTAACAATGCCATCCGCATCCGGAAATCCGCCGTATCCAACAGAAGCATCATCAGGATTTGACTCTGTTACTCTAATACCCTGTTCGATTGCATCAAGAGAGTTTTTACCCTCAAGTAAAACTTCCATTGCTTTTGCGTTCGATTTTAAATTTGGCTCCCACGTTGAAACCACAATCGGATAACTAAAGTTTGTAAATGTTTTAGAGAAAATATTTTTTGTTGGAATCTGGCCTAGTAAAATTCCCCCGCCCGCAACGGCTCCGGTTTTTATAAAATTTCTTCTCTTCATTTTGTCTCCATATTGTCGGATGAAAATATTGTTAGGTAAGTTTTTGTTTTACATGCTGATTTATTCTGATTAAACCGGGATTACGTACAAATAATTTTATAACATCTTCAAATAAAAATAATCGATCCGGTTTATACAGAGAATTATAAACAGCTTCAATCAACTTAAAATCTTCTTCTGTATCAACTGTCCATCGGTGAAATGAATAATCAATACTGCTGGTATAACTTTTTATTTTGAATAACTCCGGATTAGAATAAATATACGGAGTAACATGTTCTCTATCAGAATTTGTCCCGGCTTCTGAATAAGCTTTTTCGAGTGCATGGAAAGAAATTATTTCCGTATCAAGTCCACGTGGAAAAGTTCTTTGAACAACATTGCTCATATAATCGAATAGAACTTCTTCCCGTTTGAATTCGGTGAGCATTTTATCAATTATCACGGGGTCAATTAATGGGCAGTCCGATGTAATTCTAATAATTGTGCCGGCATTGAATACTCTTGCAGTTTCATAAAATCTTGATAATACATCTTCCACACTTCCACGGTAATAAAGAATATTATTTGCTCTGCAAAACTCTTCAGTTCCATCATCCTCCTTATCTAATGTGGTTGCAACAACAATCTTATCGGTAAGCTTAGAATAAGAAAGCCGGTTTATTACATGCCACAGCATTGGTTTGCCGGAAATTTCTTTGAAGATTTTTCCTTTAAGACGTGTTGATGAGTAACGTGCCTGAACAATAGCAACCGTGGATTTTAAATCGTTATTCAATTAAATCCCAGCTTAATGGAGTTCCTTTTTCAATATTCACTTTAGCTTTTTTGCCGAGAATATCATTGTAATATTTTGGTGCTAATCCGTTTGATGGACGAATAGAGCGAATATTATTTTCGGTAAAGAGTTCGCCTTTCTTAATATCATCAACTGCGAAAAGGGATCTGGCAAAAGTTCTGCTCTGCAATATTTTCCCGGATTGAGAAAAACCATGCACGCCTAAGGCAGATTCAACGTTCCTGATTTCATCCACCATCTTCTTAAATTGATCGGGTTCAAGTGAAAACTTTGAATCGGGACCGCCGATTTTATTATCTATTATAAAATGTTTTTCAATTATTCTTGCACCAAGAGCAACAGCAGCAATCGGAACTGTTGTTCCAACAGTGTGATCTGAAAGTCCAACGAGTGTGTTAAATTTTTTCTGCAGATAAGGAATAGAATTCAGGTTGGCGTCTTCAATCTTAGCAGGATATTCAGAAGTACATTTTAAGAGCGCGATGTTCTGATTGCCTGATCTATGGCACGCATTTATAGCGTCTTGAATTTCTTCTTCGGTTGCAATCCCGGTGGAAATAATCATTGGCTTACCCTTCGACGCAGTATATTCTATTAGTGGAACATCAACTATTTCGAAAGAGGCAATCTTGTATGCGGGAACATTCATCGCCTCAAGAAAATCAACGGCTGATTTATCAAATGGGGAAGAGAAGCATATAAGTCCAATCTCTTCAGCAATTTTTTTTAGCTTGGGTTGCCACTCCCATGGTGTATATGCTTTCTGATAAAGTTTGTAAAGTGTGGTACCGTCCCAGATGGTTCCTTGTTGAATTTTGAAATATTCTTTGTCGCTCTCGATAGTTAATGTATCGGGCGTATAAGTCTGCAGTTTAACCGCATCAGCCCCGCAATTTTTAATTGCTCTTATTGATTCAACAGCAATATCAAATTGTTGATTGTGGTTGGCAGAAAGTTCAGCAATTATAAAAACTCTGTTACTCTCACCAATTTCGATATTTCCAATTCGCATTTTCATTTTTCGGGATGATTCAAAATATATTTCATAAAGATATGTCCGTTTATAAATTCATCGCAATCAAGCACAAAACCGGAAGATGTAAAACTGTTTATAGAAACATTGTTTTCCGGACGAATATAAGCAATAATATTTTTAAGATGATGATGTTCCGAAAATATTTTTGAACAACCCATTTGTATTATTTTTTTCGAAAGACCTTTGCCTCTAAAATCACCCGATATGCTGATGGAAGTTACAGCAGAATCATCGTTTAAATCAAACCGGATCTGGCCAATAAAATTATCCTTATTATCAAAAGCCAGAAAGAATGCATAATTATCCCGTTCAATTTTATCGGCAAACCATGTTTGATGACCTTCCCATTCAATAGGACGAGTGTTTATTGAATTCTGCCGGACCGACGGATCATTGGAAAGATTGTAAACCTTTTCGGAATCAGACTCAACAGCTTTTCGTAAATAAAATCCGTTTTTTTCACATGACTTTTCAATAAGATAATTGATAACTCTTACCGGACCCTGACCATCAACATTATCTCTTCCTATTTTACTTAATTTCTTTCTTACCGATACACTTTCCAATTTTTTGAAATGTTCGTTAATCTTGCGCAGGTAAAACCGGTCATTATGCTGAATAACATCGAGTAAAAACCCTTTCTTTTTCCACTCACGTATATTATTCGACTGATTTTCTGCTACTGCAATAGCAATAGTTGGAGTACCTGTTACAGCCAGTTCATATAGAGTTTGTCCGGCAGCAGTAATCGCAATATCACTGGAAATCATTAGTTCTTTCATTTTATCTGCATCGGGAGAAAAATGTAAAAACAGATTGTTGTTCTTGAGCTTTTCTATCCTATCGATATACTTAAATCCGCTTCCAACAACTACATTTTTAATTACCTCCGGATAATTTTCATTCATACTTTTAAGTATATCCGGAGTTAAGTTACGAATATCCTGACCGCCAAATGTGATAAGGATTGATGAAACATCTTTATTAATTTTTCGTGATGTAACATTCCAGAATTCTTTTCTTATCGGAATATATTTTGACCCGAGAAGAAATTCATTATCAGTTTTTTTGTAAGGAAAATTTTCGGAATTAATTGTACCGTTTAGAATTATTCCTTCAGGATAATCGATCCGCATGTTGTCATCAATAAAAAGTGAGAGTCGGGATAGCTTTATAAAATTGTTGTAATACTCTTTACCGGCTAAATAAGAATCGACAATTATAATATCACTATTGTTGATGTGTTTAATAAGCTTGGCAGGATGTGTAAGCCAGTCGAGAATTTCGTAACGGCAATTTATAAGAAGCGATTGAGCATGTTTATCGCCGTTAACATAGATTGTGGGAAAAATATTTCTTCCGGCAAACGCCTGGTATAACGATAGACACCGAGTAATATGACCATGACCTGTGTTTTCGAATCCTTCTGTAATAATAGAAACTTTCATTTCAAGCCGAGAGCTTTAATGATTGATCTGGAAATTTTTGCAAGGTCGGTCCTGGTTAATGTCGGGTAAATAGGAATTGAAACCTCGCGCTCATAAAATTTTTCTGCTATTGGAAAATCACCCGGTTTGAAACCGAATATTTTTCTGTAATACGGTTGAAGATGAACAGGTATGTAATGTACCTGGAAAACAACACCAAGTTCTTTCAAACGATTGTAGTAGTCTTTCTTATTTATATTGAACTCATCAAATTTAATTTGAAGAGGATATAGGTGATAAGCATGTTTAACGTTTTTAGAAACATAAGGGATAATAAATTCATTTCTTCCCTCAAAAAACCGATCATAATATTGAGCAATCTCTCTTCTTTTTTTAATAAACTTGTTTAGTTTTTTTAATTGACTAATTCCCAGTGCGCATTGGAAATCCGTAATTCTATAGTTAAATCCGACTTCGTGCATTTCGTAATACCACGGTCCATCGTTCTTTTCCAATAATGATTCGTCTTTAGTCATTCCATGTGTGCGTAAAATTTTAATGCGCATATCAACTTCCGGGTTGTTTGTAAGTACTGCACCGCCTTCGCCAGTAGTAATATGTTTTACCGGGTGGAAACTTAAATTAACCGCATCTGCATATTTAGCTGCATATTGAATATCGTTTTTATATTCGGCACCAAGTGCGTGACAGAAATCGTTTACCAATTGAAAATCATATTTCTTTTTTAATGTTGAAAGCGCATCCCAATTGCATGGATGACCGGCAAAGTCAACTGCAACAACAGCTTTAACTTTTTTACTTCTGGATAAGTAATATTTTATTTTTTCTTCAAGTTTGTTCGGATCGATTGTGTAGGTTTTGGTATCGATATCTGCAAAATCTACAGTAGCACCAACGAATATTGCGCAGTTGGCACTTGCAAGAAATGTAATTGGAGAAGTGATTACCACATCATCTTTTTTCCATCCGAGTGCAAGAGCAATTAAGTGAAGCGCTGCCGTTCCATTTGCAGCTACTGAAGCATATTTTGATCCAAAGTAATCACATAATTCCTTTTCAAAATGCTGGGATACAGGTCCTTGTGTAATAAATTGAGAAGGTAAAATCTTTGCAACACTATTTATATCCGAGCTATCTATTGTCTGCTTGCCGTAATAGTATGTTTTCGGTTGTCGGTTATCGGTTTTCTGTTGTTTCTTTAAAGAATTTCTGTATTGAAATGTTTGTTTAGAGAGATTTGATTTTTTGTTTTTCATTTTCTTTTAATTGATGAGATTAATGAATTTATTTTTTTCCCTAATAGAGTGTAATTACTTTGCATATTTTCAAATGTGTTGAAATCAATATATCCTAAATCTCTCGCAAGAATTAGGTGATATTTGGTTTCTTCAACTGACCCTCTTGCAATTATTAAAAACTGAACCAGCTCATTCTTGGAATATCTTCCCATCCCCTCGGCAATATTAGCCGGAATTGATTGTGCAGATCTAATTATCTGTTTTGTAAGAATATAATTTTCACTTTTTGGAAATGATTTGACAATTCTATAAATCTCTAATACAAGAGAATGTGATAATCTCCAAATTTCCAAATCCTCAAATGACTTTATCTTATTCTCAATCAAGCTCCCCCCTCCAAAACATTTATTCGTCAAAATGCTTACAATTATCTGTCAGATCACCGACCACCAATAACCAGTACACACACCTCCTTCCAACCACCAATCACTAACCACCAATCACATTATTTTTAATCAAGCTCTTCAATTCCTCTACAGAAAGGAACCATGGGTTTGTTCCGCTATTATACTTAAATCCAAATTCACAGAACTTACCCTCTATGGAATTACTTGTTGATCTGAATTTTTCAGTATCCCATAATTTTAATGCCGGGTTATCTCCAAGCTGAACCGAAGGGAGAATTACAAAATAATTTTCAAATTCAATTGTATTCATTGCATCGGCTTCGGTTATCATTTCTTCGTGAATCTTTTCACCGGGACGAATACCGACAATTTCAATTTTACATTCGGGTGCAACAGCATTTGCAAGGTCTGTAACTTTAAAAGACGGAATTTTAGGAACAAACAATTCACCGCCCCACATTCTATCTAAACATGATAAAACAAAATCAACACCTTCTTGTAAAGTAATATTAAACCGGGTCATACGTTCATCTGTTATAGGTAGAAGACCGGATTTTTTCTTTTCGATAAAGAAAGGAATTACAGAACCACGGCTTCCCATTACATTTCCATATCGAACAACAGAAAACTTTATGTCACGTGTTCCGCGATAATTATTTGCAGCAATAAATAGTTTATCCGAAGTGAGTTTTGTTGCACCGTATAAATTAATTGGCGCAGCAGCTTTATCTGTGCTTAGGGCAATTACATTTTTTACACCCGACTCAAAACACGCATCAATTACATTCTGTCCGCCTATAATATTTGTCTTAACAGCTTCAAACGGATTATACTCTGCAGCGGGAACCTGTTTAAGCGCCGCTGCATGTATAACAATATCAACACCTTCCATTGCTCTTACAAGACGTTTTTCATCTCTAACATCCCCGATGAAATAACGCATTAATACTCCGTTCTTTCTATACCTGGAATCATTCTGCATTTCGAATTGCTTTAATTCGTCGCGACTGTAAATAATTATTTTCTTCGGGTTGAAATTTTTAAGGACGGTTTCAACAAACTTTTTGCCGAATGATCCTGTTCCGCCGGTAATTAGAATGGTCTTTCCGTTCATAAATCCTCTTCTTTAACTAAGGGCAAATTTATGAAAATTATTATTCTTATAGAGGTTAAAAATTGTAATGAATAAAATGAAAAGAGGCGCAATATGTGCGCCTCTTTCTCTGATTAGTTTAAAAACAGCGGTCCGTCGGGTCCAGTTGGTAATCCGATCCACATCCAAACAACAAGCAATAAAGTCCAGAATATTGTAAAGATGATAGTGTAAGGAATCATTGTAGAAATTATTGTTCCGATTCCATACTTCTCGTTATATTTTTGAGCGAAGGCAACAATAAGTGCAAAGTAACTCATCATTGGTGTAATAAGATTTGTAACCGAGTCTCCGATTCTAAATGCTGCCTGGGTTAAAGCCGGGTGATAACCGAGTAACATAAACATCGGAATAAAAACGGGGGCCATTATTGCCCATTTTGCAGAAGCACTTCCCATAAACATGTTGATAAATGCAGCCAACAATACGAACATTACAATTAAAGGAATTCCTGTTAGACCGATATTCTTTAGGAACTGAGCACCCTCAATAGCAAAGATCAATCCCAGATTACTGTATCTGAAGAAGTAAACAAATTGTGCAGCAAAGAAAACAAGAACAATATATGTTGCCATTGTGCCCATCGACTTGATGATATGCTTCATCATGTCTTTATCATTTTTAATTGATTTAACAATTATTCCATAAACAAAACCGGGTACAAGAAAGAAAACAAGAATGCCGGTAATTATTCCATCGAAGAAAGGGGAATGAAGTATCTCGCCGGTTTTAGGATTTCTAAACAATCCGTTTTCCGGAATTATTGTAAAAGCAAGAAGGACAATAATTATAAGTAAACTTATTCCTGCCCATTTCAATCCTTTTTTTTCAATAGGAGTCATTTCTTCAACAGGAATTTTTTCTGCATTACCTTCATAACTTTTTAAACGGGGCTCAACAATTTTTTCTGTAACCCATGTTCCTAAAACAACAATTAAAAAAGCCGAAGCAAACATGAAATAAAAATTTACAGCCGCATTAACAGTTATATCGGGATCGATTATTTGGGCTGCCGACTGTGACAATCCGGCAAGAATTGGATCGACTGAACCGATAAGAAAATTAGCGCCGAAACCACCACTCACACCGGAAAATGCGGCTGCTAATCCCGCCATTGGATGTCTACCGAGAGCATGAAATATTAAAGCGCCAAGAGGAATTAAAATAACGTATCCGGCCTCGGATGCTAAGTGGGAGATTATTCCGGCAAGAACAATAGAACCGGTAATAAGTTTTTTTGGTGCGTTAAGTACAAGTGAACGTATCATCGAAGTAAATAAACCCGATCCCTCTGCAACACCTATTCCAATCATTACAGCAAGCACATAACCGAGAGGCGGAAAGTTTACGAAGTTGTGTGTCACATTTGTGTAGATCCACCTTAATCCGTCGCCATCTACCAGACTTTTAACAGTTATTCGTGAACCATCGGCGGGGTGAATTACTTCCCACGTAAGTAAATTTCCTAACCACGATAGAAATACAACAGCTAATGCGAGTATACCGAATAAAGTTGCCGGGTGGGGAAGTTTGTTCCCGATTAATTCAATGTAATCTAAAGATTTGTTAAAAACCCGGGATGCTAAGTTTTTTGAACTCAATAAAACCTCCATTTGGAATTATGTTTGCAAAGTTAAAATTTTTGTTTAGAAGAAAAAACAAAAAAAATATGGATGAAACAGAATACAGAAATATTGAGGTAAGCTAAGTTATTAATTCTGGTTATTGAATTATGATTCTTTCAAAGGCATCGATATAGCTTTTTGAACTTGCATTGAGAATTTTTGCGCCTATCGATTCTGCATAAGTTCTTAAAACAAAATATCCTTTAAAAGCAAAATGAAGTTTCCTGAAAACGTCATGAATAAAATACTTTTCACCTTCAAGTTTATACATCGGCATTTGTACTTTATTGCCGTCGTAGAAATGCTCGTGATTAACTGTAACAGTATTCGATTCGTCAATCTTTATTTCTTCGTGCCAGGAATGATCAGCTCCCAAAATAGTTACTTTTCTAAAACCAAGATTCAGAGCAAGAAATATTGATGGAATTAAAACATTATGAGGCCTCGGCATTCCAAGGTTCAGTTTGAAAAGTAAATGGGAGATTGATTCAAGTCCTTCAACCGGTGTGTTATTATAGAAGAGAAACTTTATAAAATTATTTTTTGATACTCGCCTTACAAATTCAGAATCCTTTGCCTGGAATGGAATTAGAATTAACATTTCCCAATTTGTATTCTTTGTGAGAGAATCTATAAGATTTTCTTTCTGTTCTTTGAAATAACCTGATGTTTTAACAAGCCAGAATTCAGGTGCCGCCATCACATAATATTCGGGTTTTATTTTTTCATATTCTTTAGACAATGCAAAAAAGTTTACGCAGAATTTTTTACGCGCGTTTATAAAGGAAAAATTCAGTTGAAGATCTTTTGTTAAACATGGTCCATTGGCAAGTATAACGGCTTCTTCAACTTTTACTTTGTGTATTTTGATTTTTGTATTAAAGCGGGAGAGAATTAATATTCTAAAGACCGAAAAGAATGAGTTGAATAAACCGCTTAAAAAAATCTGAATCTTATTCATGTTCAATTATATCTTAAAAAAACCGATGAGTGTAAGCCATCTGTTCTTTATAAGATATTCTCCCTTTTTGAAATCAAACTTAATAAAAAAGCCGAGCGCAATAAACAATGCGGCAATTAATTTAATTTTATATTCAGCCACTTTTAAGATGTGCTTAATTATTCCCTCGCCCTTTAAACGATCTCTTTCGCCAGCACCTACTTCATAAGAGATTTTCATTATCGAATCGTAAGTAATTCGTTTATTGTCTATATGATGTTTAACTGCGAATTCAGGATGGTAAAGAAAATTTTTGCCGTGTTTCCTTAGCTGGTAAAAAATATATTTGTCTTCACTCCTAAATAATAAGTCTGTATTAAACATCCCTACTTCTGTTAATACTTTCTTTCTAAAAGCCATATTGCAACCGTAGGGAGATTTTGAACCGGGGTATTTTCGAATATGATCTCCGTAATCGACTTTTGTTACGAGCCCCCACATATATTTTGAAAGCCATTCGGGCTCATTGCCCGATTCAAAAACCGGAGTAATTTTGCCGCCGATAGCATCAACATCAGAATAATTATCAAAGAACTCAACTGCAGTCTTCAGGTAATCAGTAGTAACTTCTGCATCATCATCGATGAAGGAAATTAATTCCGAAGAAGCTTCTTTTATTCCTCTGTTTCTTGCAGAGGACAAACCTTTTTGCATTTCGACAAAATATTTTACATTAAGGTCTTTGTGGTTTTCTATAAAATTTTTACTAATTGGTTCCGTGTTGTCGGTAGAATTGTTGTTGATAATAAGAATCTCAAATGTATTTTTTGAGATCGATTGCTTGGTAAGTGCTTCCAGTGCCCCCGGTAAAAATTTATCGCGGTTATAGGTGCAAATTATTACGGAAATCTTTGGTGCGCTCATTTGTTTAGTAAACTTTTAATTAATTGTGCTGGGCTTTTCATTTTCTTAATACCCGCTATTATAGTATCCAGTTCAATCTTTTCATAAAATCCTGTTACATATAATAAAAACGGGAATAAAAGAACGGTCATTAATTTTAAAAGTAATTGTAAAGCAAACGTCCCGGTTGCTAAAAATTCCTGAACAACAAATAAAACTATCCCCGAAACAATCAGCTTAACGAGTTTAATATTTTCATAATCAATTTTATAATATCTTTCTGCAATTAAGTAAGTGACTATGTAAAAAACAGCAAACGAAATTAAAGTAGTGAAAGCCGCAGCAATTGTCCCGTAAACAGGAATAAGGAGAATATTTAATATAATATTAAGTAAGCCCGCTAAAATTGTAATAAGTGCAACAATAAATGTTTTTTCTGCAAAGAGTAATCCGTTGGATGCAACATTGCGCATTGCACTTAAGACGTAAGCAAGAACAATAAATGGAATATAGGTATTAGCAGCTAAATAATTTCTATTCCCCAATATTAAAATAATTTCTTCGCTAAATACGGAGATTGCAAGTCCGCCCCAGATAGTAACAAAGCCCATATAAGTCATAAGCTTACTTAAATATCTTCGGCTTGCGGGTTTGTTATATTCCTTAAATGCAGAAGGTAACATTGCCTGATTAAACGGAAGAATTAAAAACATATTTACTATTCCGGCAATTCGATAAGCAATATCGTATGTGCCAACTTCTTCGAGGTTTAAATAAAGGTTTATTAAATATCTGTCGCTCAAATTCAGAATTAAGATACCAACAGAAGTGAAGATCAACGGTGTTCCGAAGCGTAATGCTTCTTTAAGTGCATCCTTTTCAAACACCGGTTTCATTTTTGAAATCATTCCCGGAAGAATGATTATTAAAACTATTAACTCGCTTATTAAATATGAATAGAGAATTCCAGCAATTGACAGATTCAGATGAACAACGGTATAGAATATTAGCGATATAAAAGCGAGTATTTTGATGAATGTTAATACAGTAAAGAATTTCGATCTTTCTTCAGCACGCAGCTTATTCATAAAGAGATTGTTAAGAACACGAATCAGACTTATATAAATAATAAAATGAAGGTATGATGTTAGGTCGCGTGTTCCTTTAGAAAGAGAAAGAAGTGAAACTCCAAAAGATTCAGCAATTAGAATGAATAATATATTTATCAGAATTATAAAAGAAGTAATGGTAAAAAAAACAGAACTCCGTTTCTCCTCGTATTCCTTTTTGTTTTCAAAAAGAATTATTGAATTTGCCTGACCGAGAATTAATACTTCTGAAATAATATTAATAGTTATATCGAGTAATCCGAAAGTACCAACCTCTGCCTTTGTAAGATAATGAAGGTAAATGGGAAGAGTAATAATTCCCATTCCCTTTAATGCAATATTTCCTAAACTGTAAACAGCAGAGTGCTTAAATGTATTTAGTACTTTCTCCTTCATTCTATTCTTTTTTCTTTTTTACAAATACCAGAACAATTATTCCGCCCAATAAAAGAATGTTGAGAATTAGGGATGTGTATTTTCCAAATACAAACCCGGCCGGTTTGTAGATAAATTCTACTTTGTGCTTTCCGTTAGGGACGATTATGCCCTGGAAACCGTGATTAGTTTTATAGACTTTACTTTCAGTTCCGTTAATGTAAGCTTTCCATCCGGGCATGTATGTAGTTCCATGGAAGAGGAAGTTGTTTCCTGTTGAATTCACGTCGGCAGAAACATACTCGTCTTTGTATTCAGTAATATTTGCATAAGCATCCTTACCGGGTTTATCAGATTTGAGGCTTGTGCCTTCTACAAATGCAACTTCTTTCGGATCGAATGTATTGGTTTTAATTGCGTTCAATAATTCAATAGCAGGTTTGCTATCAACTCTATCAACAAAATAAATTCTCGAAAGGGAACTATCGCTTCTGTGGACGAAAGTGGTTGAATCCGGCGATGAATAAATTGTTGTAAAAAATTCGAACGGAAATGGTTTATTGGTAACAAGGTATTTAACACCAAGCATTTTCCATAATGTATAATTTGTAGGACCTACTACATCCATAAGGTCCTGATAACTTCTTGGTTTTGCTGCAGAGTAACCGTAAAAATCTTCTTGTAAGAAGTAAACATTGAAATTGGAATTCTGTGAAATGCTGCCGAGCGAACCATCCTGCTTAAGATTTAGTATTCTATAGGGTTCTTTTTCATTCTGCTGTTTTATAACAGAAATGTAATCCGGTTCATTAAATAATTGATTTATGTAATTAATGTCCTCATACACTGCGCCGCGGCTGCTGACTCTAAATAGATCGAATAACACAATCAGGCTTAGAGAAAGCACAAGAAATTCTTTGTTCACCTTTAATGTTAAATAAGCGTATGCAATCCAGAAGGAAAGTGCAAGAAGAGCAAATGCAATTATCAAGTCCCCAACAAACATATCGGACATATATTTTTGCAAGGCATTAAACATTTGTGCTTGCTGGGAATTACCAAGCGAAGAAGAATATTCGGCTACTCTCTCTGTAAACCATGATGAAACACCCGAACTGAATAACAAAGCAAATAAGAATAGTCCCGAAAAAACAATTGCTGTTATTCTAATTCCTTTTTCAACGCCCGAATTTTTTTGCTCTCGTAATTTGAATAATTCCATTACACCCAACCCCGCCAGTACCGGTATTAGAATCTGAACAACATGAAGAATCATTGAAGGAACGCGGAAGTTATCGAAGAACGGGAAATAGTAGTACATCAAATTATAAATGAGAGGGAAATTTTTTCCGAATGAGATAAGGATAAAGAATATAACAACAACACTTAAGAACTGAACCAGCGGATCTTTTCTTCTAACAATCATGCTGAAAACTGCAAACGCAAAAACAATTACACCCATATACATTGCCGCATCAACAAACGGCATTTGTCCGAAGTAAGTATTTACTTCAACATCCCTGTTCTGAGATAATGGTCCGTTATAAGTTGATTTACCAAATCCATAGTAAGAAGGAACAATAAACGTCATTAACTCACCGGTCGAGAACGACCAGCTCGTATTATATTCATAAGAATTAGTTTGAGATTGTGCAGCGGGGCTATTAAGCTCTGTAACACTTTTTGTTCCGCGGGTTGAATATGGTTTGTATTCATATAACTGGGAATATGTATCGAAAGACATCATCAATGCAACAATACATGCAGCGGCAGATACCAGCAGCGATTTAACCAGCTGCTTCTGAAGAGGTTTGTCCTTTGTTATAAATGACCTGGCGAAATAGTAAATAAAATAGATGAATATTGTAAGAAGAAAATAAAACACAATTTGAACGTGTGCGCCCAATGCCAGCAGATGAATACCAATTGTAAATAAAAGCGCATCAACTATTTTAATTTTTTTCTGAAACCGGAATAGCATTAATAGAATAAATGGAAAGACTGCCAAACTTTTTAGTTTAGTAATATGGCCGATAAAAAAAAGAACACTTATTCCAGTGCTGAATATTACAGCAACAGCCGTTAGAAAGCTTACGCCTCTGCTCTGTCCGAACTCCCTCATTAAAAAGTATGCAGAAAAACCAAGTATAATAAAGCTTAAGAGGTATGTTATGCTGTAATCGCTGGTTACTGAATAAAACGCCAACGATAAGATAGAGTAAATTGCAGAAGTAAGGTCGAACCAGCGAGGTGAAAGCGCAGTAACAACTGCCGGCATTCCGCAAAAGATATGTGGATTCCAGAGCGATAATCCATCCCTCTCTTTAGTAGCATACTCGCGCAAACTTTTTCCCTGTAGAAAATCTGCGGATGCAATTGTCTTACCGCCGAATACAACCGGCGAAAAGAAAATGATAATCAGAACAAATATAACCGACAGGAAGAAAAGCGTCTGGTATTTTTCGGGAATAATTTTATCGAACGAAAAACCGATTTCCGAAGATTTCCCGGTCTGTTTCTTTTGTTGCTTGGTCATTTATTCTCCTGTTTAAAACTTTTTTTATTCGAAAATAGAATTAGGAATAGTTTAGTATTGATTTAGCATAATTTTCCCAGCTCATCTGTTTCGATTTTTCTTCAACATTTTCCGGTGGAATCGGTTTATCAATAAATCGCTTCATCGTTTCATACATCGATTCAATATTTTCAGGTTCGGCAAGATAACCATTATAACCGTCAATTATTGTTTCCGGGAAATGACCGACTTTAGTTGCAATAGAAGGGAGCTTAAAATTATATGCAATTGATTCCACTCCCGAAGGTGTTGCAACAAGATAAAATAGAACATTGCAATCCGCCACCTGAAAATATTTATGAACTTCTTCATTACCCACATAACGATTAACTACAACTACTTTATTGCCGATTCCGTGCTTCTCAATCAATTCAAGGGGCTTATAATTTGTTTCATCGTCAGATTTCTTAACCAGCATTTTCTTAATAACGCCGAATACTTTCTGTTTTATTTTGGTGGAAAGTTTATTGGGATCAAGAGTTTCCCAGAAAGATTCCCCGACAATCAAGAGTGAAACATCGTTTCTTTCCTTTGCAAGTTTTGCAAATGAATTGATAACATTATGAAGCCCTTTATACTTTCTTATAAATCCGAAAAAGAGAAATACATATTTATTTAAACCCAATTCCACTTTCTGTTTTTCTTTGTCGAAATTGGGATCGGGTGTAAACATGTCGTATACAGGATGATAGAGCTTTATTACTTGTGGAAGCGACGATACTTTTGAACGCTGTTCGTTATCAATCAATCTATACTTTATAGCCGGAAAGACCGATTTCAGTTCTTCAAAAGTTTTAAGGGAGTGAACAATATAAGTTTGGGGTTTTGATAGAGCATATCTTAACATAAGTCCATCGATTAAACTTGTTTCTTTTTGTTTAACCACGTGCAGATCGAAAATTATTTCCGCATTACAGACAGTCCGCAATTTTTTTGTTATATAGCCAATTGGCCACCCCTGAATTGATACAGACCATTGAACCACAATAATATCCGGTTCAAGATCATTAATTATTTTTACTGTCCTTTTCCATGTAAACGGATTATTATAGTTTGTTACATAATGAACATAGATTTTCTTTTTTTCTAACATGTTGGATTTGCTGCTTCTATCAATGAGATCCCTTGGAAAAATGGAAGGATACATTTGAGTCCACGATACTATATGTACTTCAACACCTTCTTTATCAAGAGCTTTAGCCAGGGAAGAAGTATAATTGGCAATTCCTCCCTTAAACTGAGGACCGGGACCAAAGATTACAATTCGCTTCATAACGTAATTGAAAATTGAGAATTGAAAATGGGGAATGATAAAGCTGACGATTTCACTTATAACTTCTCCCGTTTTAAATTTTCGAGGGCAATATCATAAACACGTTTCATACCGTCTTCAAGAGAAATTTTAGGTTCCCATCCCAATCTTTCCTTTACAAAACTCAAATCGCAATAACGCGAATGAACACCAACAGGTTTATCCAGTAACGGTTTAATTGTTGGTGTATAACCGGCAAATTTGCTAAACAAAATTATAAGATCTATAAATGAAGTAAGTTTTCCCGATCCAATATTAATTGCTGTGCCGTCATGAATTTTATCCATTGCTAAGAACATACAATCCATTATATCATCTATGTGAACAAAATCGCGCCCCTGTTTACCCGATCCCCAAACCTCGAATGGATTTTCTTTACGTGCTGCCCTTCGCGCAATAGCCGGAACAGGATAACTCAAATCCTGATCTTCGCCGTAGCCCGAGAACGGACGGATACAAACAATTGAAATTCCATAATTACGTGCTGCTATTTTTGCAAGAAATTCACCGGTCATTTTTGTCCAGCCATAAGTTAAATCGGGCATTCCTAATGTAAAGCCGTCAATATTTATATCGGCTTCTTTTAGTGCAACAGCTTCGCTTTCTGTCTGCAAATTAATTGGATACGCAGCGGAGGAACTTGGGTATAAAACTCGTTCGGGTTTTGATTTTGCAATCCAGTTAAAGAACTCAGCGTCAATTGAAAGGTCTAACGCAACAGCCATCGGATCGCCTTCAATTTTTGCCCGGCCTCCTACAATCGCAGCAAAATGAAACGCATCTCCTAATGTGTAATTCAACCCATATTCATTCTTAAGCCAATTAGTATCTTCCTGAATCTTATGCAGGAATTTTCTGAAGTCCATTTGCCAGTAATACAACCTTTCATCTTTACCAATTATTTCAACATCTTTAAATTTTCTGGAAGTAAAACCCGGCAGCCATGTAGAAGGATGAGTTCCAACCGAGAGGTCATCAACCATAATAATGTTATCGGAGGTTCTCTTTAATAATTGTAATACAGTATGCCGACCAACAAATCCGCACGCACCGGATACGACATGAAATTTCATCTTAATATCCATAAAGTGTGCTCAAAAATAAGAATTTTTGGATAGAATATTATCTTGATTGAAGAGCAATATAATTCCGGAGGTTAGAAAAAGTGACTTATGAAGAAAATAATAATTGAGCAGAATATCCTTACTTCTTCTCTTTTATTACGTATTCCTTCTCATCCTGGTTGGTATGAACAATCAGTTCACCAATTAAACCGATGGCAAAGAATTGAATACCAACAATAATTAATAAAATGCCAAGGAAGAAAACTGGTCGGTTATTGATACCAATACCAAGAATAAACTTTTCGTATGTGAGGTAAAGACTGATAATAAAGCCGGCGAAGGCTGCTATTAATCCTACGAATCCGAATAAGTGCATCGGGCGTTTTACATATCGTGTGGTAAAAATAACAGTAATTAGATCAATAAAGCCTTTGAAGAAGCGTGATATTCCAAACTTCGTTTTTCCATAACGGCGCGGGTGATGTTTTACAACAACTTCGGAAATTGAAAATCCTCTCCACTTTGCAAGTACTGGAATATATCTGTGTAACTCACCGTAAACATTTATTGAATGAACAACATCTTTTCTATATGCTTTTAATCCGCAATTGAAATCGTGTATCTTTATTCTTGTTAATACACGTGTAACAAAATTGAAAAATCGCGATGATATTTTTTTAACGAACGGATCGTATCTTTTCTTTTTCCATCCCGAAACAAGATCGTAACCTTCTCCAAGTTTAACTAAAAGATTCTGAATTTCAGCTGGATCATCCTGTAGGTCGGCATCCATTGTAACAATTGCATCTCCCGTAGCATGCTTAAAACCAATTTGCAGAGCCGCCGACTTACCGTAATTTGCTCTGAAACTAACATACTTAATTTTGTTGTCGGTACGCGCAAGCTCTTTTATAATTGCCAGAGAACGGTCGTTGCTTCCATCATCAACAAAGACTATCTCAAAATCCGACGAATAATTTTTTAATGCTTTCTTAAGTTCAGAATATAAAGGACGGAGTGCATCCTCTTCATTATAAAGAGGGATAACTATTGATATTTTTTTAAATGAAAATTTCAGCTGTTCTCTTACCGGAAATTCCTGCTGCCCCTGAGAGGGTTTAAACTTTTTCCTGTTATAATAATATTTTCTAGCGGGTCTTTTATTTTGCTGGGGCTTATCGGTATTAGTAGCCGGTTGAGCTGGCGATTGTGCTTGTGCCGTTGAAGGTACTGTTTCGGGTCTCAGTTGTTCGTCCAATTATTAATCCAATATAATTTTAATCTTCTGGTAATCTTACACTGCTCAAAGTTAAAATTTGGTAGAACTAAAATCAATTTAATAGAACTAGAAAGTTTACTTCCAATTGGTTTGACACTACCATTTACAATAACTAAGTTTCTAACAAAGAGAAAGAAGTTTTATGGGCGGAATAATATTCTGGGCAATAATAAGAACTGCCATATTAATTCCGGCCTTATGGTTGCTGCAAGGCTATATTGAATACAAATACTGGTGGTGGGTTGGTATAATTTCTATTTACGGAGTTATAATTCATCCCGCAACAATTCAATACAGATTATTTATTGAAAAGAATAGAGAAATTATTAAGAATACGCTCTGTTCAACCTGTAAACATTTTGATAAGACTGCAATTATTTGTTTAATGCATGATAAACATCCAACTCTCGAACTTCTGCCGTGCGAAGGATTGGATTGGGAACCAATGAATGACTATGAAAAAAAAGAATTACACACATAATAAAGATAAAGCCCCTCTCACAAGAGTTATTTTCTGTGCCGAATGCGGTGAAGAACTTGATATGTTTGGCATATCAGATGTAAATGTTGAGAAAGTGAAAGAGAGATATCAGAATTGTAAAGCTAAGGGAAAGTTTAAGGGTGATAAATGTGCAATGATGTTTATTGCAAGTGAAGATGAAAACATTACTCAGGAGGATGAAGAAGCTTAAATAGAGTTTCCACAGCTTCGGCAAACCGCGGTCCCGGCCTCCCGAATAAATTCCTATCAATCAGTAAAACCTTTTTATTTTTAACGGTGCCTAAAGATTTCCATTCAGGATATGTGTTCACAATATTTTCAACTTTATCGTCAATGTGGGCTGTAAAAAGAAAATAATCGGGATTGCTCCTAAGAATTTCCTCTCTGCTTAGAACCGGGTAATTCTGAGGTAAAACAGTGGCTAAGTTTATACCACCGCAAATTTCTATTATCTCATTAATAAATGTATTCTTACCGGCCACCATAATCGGTTTAAGCTCAACAGCACAATACATTGTCGGTTTAGTGTAGCTTTCGGATTCCTGTTTTATCTCTGCAATTGTTGAATTCCATTCTTCAATTTTTAGTTCGGCTTTATTTCTAATTCCGAAGATTGACGCAAAATCCAGATATGTTTTTTTTATCCCTTTAAATCCTCGCGGATTAGAAACAAATACTTTTAAGCCAAGTTCACTGAATTTATCGTAAGTTTCTTTTGTGTTTCCCTCTACAGTAATGAAAATTAAATCCGGTTTTAATGTCAGGATTTTTTCGAAATTGAATGTAAGCATATCACCGACTTTTTCGATCGTTTTAGCTTCATCCGGATAATCACAATAAGAGGTATTTCCAACAAGATATTTTTCCAATCCCAGATCATAAATAAATTCAGTTAGGTTTGGCGCAAGAGTTATCACTCTTTGTGGGGGAGTATTGAATTGAAAACTGTTCCCTAAGTCATCAATTATAGTACTGGATGTTTCTATTTTTTCTTTTTTATCCGAACAGGAAATTAAAGCCCCGGATATTAGCACCAAAAAAATAATTCTTTTCAAAAATTCACCCCGGGCAGTATTATTAATAATCAGAAACAAATTTGATTAGTTGAACGGGCTTGGTTTTCTTTTCCGAAAATAGAAGTGCATTGCAAACCTTTCTTTTAACCGGCTCTATCTTTTGTTTCTTATCTGTAAATAATTCAGCAATCAGTTCACCTTTAGAGATTTTCTGACCAATCTTGGGATAGAAAATTATTCCCGCTTTCGGATCGATTTTATCTTCCATAGTCATTCTTCCGGCACCAAGTTCAAGCGAAGCCATTCCAATCTCGTATGAATTAATTGATTTAACATAGCCCGATTTATTTGCATAAATTTTTTCATGAAATTTTGATTTGGGATATTTGGACGGATGCTTAATGTAATCCGTGTTGCCGCCTTGGAGTTTAACAATTTCCAGAAATTTATCGAATGCCTTTCCGCTATTTATCATTTTAATTGCAACTTCAATTCCTTCTTCCATTGATTCTGCTTTACCTCCTAAATAAATCATTGCG